>JAIXTU010000380.1 GCA_027483785.1 Flavobacterium sp. | reverse complement strand
TCTTAATACTCCAATCTTAATACTCTAATCTTAATACTAAATGCTGTTAAACCATACGTTACGTGGCCAATTAATCTACCGATAACTTCTTTTGCAACTTTCGAGCTTCTTCGGCTTCACGCATAATGAAATACTTGGCTAAAAAGAAGTAGGAAAGCATTTGCATTGCTAAAGTTAATAACTGCAGTAGATCGGAATAAACGTAAAAGCTCTTTATAGAATAGAAAATATCAGATAAGATGAAACAGGTTGTAGCCAGGCCAAAACTCAAATACTGTAAACTGCCTTTTGCCGTATAACCGGCAAAGACTAAAATCGATAAAACAGTAAGCACCAAAGCATAAATCAGATATAGGAAATTCTGCCCTTTTGGATTGCTAAATTGCATCTCCAAAACAGAAATGACCACATAAATCAAGGAACCAGTAACAACCAATATAACCGGTATATCCCGTCTTTTGAAAGTAACACATTTGAGATCTTTCACAGCATAAATGAGCATCAAACTATAAACAATCAAGAAAGCAAAAGCGGAATAAATGAAAAAGTCTTCCTGATCGATAAGCACTGCAACGTCGCCCGTGTAACATAAAAGAAAAATGCTTATCGGAAGAAAACTAAATTTGCCGTTTCTACTATTCAAATAATACATTCCGACAGAAGGGACTACGCAAGATTTTGCAATTAGTGCCAGATAATCCCAGCCCAACATAAAAAATGTTACAAAACAGATGCTTGATAACCAATATAATATTAAGGTTGGGCTCTTAATTTTCATGAATTAGATTTAGAAAGGTTTGTTCATCGAGTATCTTCACGCCTAGTTGTTTGGCCTTTTCTAGTTTAGCCGGACCCATGTTCTCACCGGCCAACACAAAAGAGGTTTTCGCCGAAATAGAAGAAACCATTTTCCCACCATGTTTTTCAACTAGTAACTTCAACTCATCGCGGCTGTGCGTACTAAATACGCCTGAAATAACCACAGCCTGTCCAGCTAGCGTGTCGCTTAGCAAAGAAAGCTCTTCTTGGTTGATTTCAAATTGCAAACCAGCAGTTCGCAAACGGCTTACCAACTCACGCTGACTTTCCGTACCGAAAAAACTAACAACGCTGTTCGCGATACGTTCGCCAATTTCATCAATTTCAAGTAATTGTTCAACAGTTGCCGCAGCTAGGTTATCGACGTTTTTGAAATGCTGAGCTAATTTCTTGGCAACCGTTTCGCCCACATGTCGGATTCCTAAACCAAATAAAACGCGTTCAAAACCAACCGATTTCGAGGCTTCTACCCCTGCCAATAGGTTTTGTGCCGATTTCATTGCCATGCGTTCAAGTGGTAGTAAATCGTCGAGTTTTAAATCGTACAAATCAGCCACATTTTTGATACGGTTTTCACGAAACAACTGTGCCGCCGTTTCGCCACCAAGACCATCGATATCGAGCGCCTTCCGCGAAATAAAGTGTTCGATTTTTCCGATTATTTGCGGCGGACAACTACTGTCGTTCGTACAATAATGTTGGGCTTCGCCTTCGGTTCGGCTGAGTATCGAACCGCATTCGGGGCATTGCTCTATAAAAAATATTTTTTCGGTCGTTTCGTTGCGTTTGGTGAAATCAACCCCCGTTATTTTAGGGATAATTTCGCCGCCTTTTTCAACAAAAACATAGTCGTTTATATGTAAATCAAGTTTTTCAATTTGGTCGGCGTTATGCAGCGAAGCGCGTTTAACCGTTGTTCCGGCGAGTTGCACCGGCTCGAGATTCGCAACAGGCGTAATTGCACCTGTCCGACCAACCTGGTAGGAAACACTTTTTAATTGCGTAACGGCCGTTTCGGTCTTAAATTTATAAGCCAATGCCCAACGTGGATTTTTAGCTGTGTATCCAATTTCCTCTTGTAAGAAAATCTCGTTGACCTTAATCACAACACCGTCTGTTTCATAAGGAAGTTCGTGTCGCTTTACATCCCATTCACTTAGAAAAGAAAAAACCTCATCAATAGAACTGCAAACGCGGTAACTGCTCGGAACCTTAAAGCCTGCGGTTGCTGCATGTTGTAAAAATTCGCTGTGTTTCTTGGCAAATTGCTCAGTAATTCCGCCGTAAATTAAGCACTCCAACGGACGTTTTGCCACTTCGGAACTGTCCTGCAATTTCAGCGTTCCCGAAGCAGTATTTCTCGGATTTGCATACAGCGGCAATCCTTTACTTTCTTGAATTTCGTTTAATTTATTGAAACCATCAATCGGCAAAATTACCTCACCCCGAAACACACTAAAGCCTTTAAAATGCTGGCTATGTAATTTCAAAGGAATTGTTTTGATGGTTCGAATGTTTTCGCTGACGTCATCACCTTGAAAACCGTCGCCGCGAGTAATGGCCCGTTGAAAAATACCATCAAAATACTCCAAACTTATAGAAGCACCGTCGTATTTGAGTTCGCATACGAGTTCTACACTTGTACGTCCAGTACTTTTAAGAATGCGATTGTACCATTCAACTACCTCTTCGGTGTTGTATCCATTTTCGAGTGAGTACATTCGGTTGGAATGTACCACAGTTTCGAAATTCTTTGTAATTCCACCACCTACACGTTTTGAGGGAGAATTGGGATCGTCGAATTCGGGAAAATCGGATTCTAACTTTTGAAGTTGTTTCATTTTTAGATCGAATTCCGTGTCTGAAATCAACGGCTGATCTAAAATGTAATAGTGATAATTGTGTTTATCGAGCTCGTTTCGTAAGGCGGTGATCTGTTCTTTGATGTCCATTCAATTGAGTGCTAATACTCAACTAAGATAAAAATAAAAAGCAGATTTTATCCGCGAATTACGGCATCGATTTGTGAGAACATTTCTCCGTCGGAAATAAAGGCACCTTGTTTGATGATTTCAAAAATAGCGGTGTTTCGATCGGGCGAGTAGTTCTTAACACCGGACTGAATTTCAAACAGATCGGTAAAAAGCGAATCGGAAATAGCGTTAACCCCTTCGGCTGTTGTAAGATCAAGGTTTGGATCGGCGCATTTGATTACAATAGCTTGTATATTTTCTTCGGAACATTTAAAGAGAAAGACAATGCTTTTGGTAAAATGTTCGAGGAAAGAGGTATTGTTGAGTACACCGTCCCAGATGAAGTCGGAAAAGCTATCGAGTTGGCGCTCAACTTCGGCGCTGTTGTTCGCCTTAATTTCGTCCCATTGTTGTTTATCGATTGATTGAACTGCTAGGAATTTTGCAAACTCGTCGGCAAGTTCTTCAAATTGCGGTCGGGAAAGTCGTAGGTATTTCATGGTAAAAAAAAATCCCGCCGAGACGGGATTTAATGTATTCTCTAATTGAAAATTAGTTTTCAGCTACAATTTCGTAAGCTAACTCAACTACTACATCTCTGTGTAAACGAACGGTAGCACTGTACTTTCCAGTTCTTTTTACGATACCTGAAGTGATGAATTTTCTATCGATTTCGTGACCACTTTTAGCAAGCACATCAGCGATATCGATGTTGGTGATTGAACCAAAAAGCTTCTCACCACCTGCTTTTGCAGTGATTTTAATTTCAAGAGCTTTAAGTGCCTCTGCTTTTTCTTTCGCATCAGCAACAATTTTAGCTTCTTTGTGTGCTCTTTGCTTTAGGTTTTCAGCCAAAACTTTCTTAGCAGAAGGAGTTGCTAACTGCGCGAAACCTTGCGGAATAAGGAAGTTTCTGCCGTAGCCCGGCTTCACAGAAACTACGTCGTCTTTAAAACCTAAATTAGGTACGTCTTGTTTAAGTATAAGTTCCATAATTTCTGATTCTTATTTTAATAAATCTGCAACGTAAGGCATAAGCGCTAAGTGACGCGCTCTTTTTACAGCAACAGATACTTTTCTTTGATATTTTAATGAGGTTCCAGTTAAACGACGTGGTAAAATTTTACCTTGCTCGTTTACGAATTTCAACAAGAAATCTGCGTCTTTGTAATCTACGTATTTAATACCAGATCTTTTGAAACGACAATATTTTTTAGTCTTGTTTGTTTCTATGTTTAGCGGGGTTAAGTAACGGATATCTCCGTCTTTCTTACCTGAAGCCGATTGTTGTAATGTTGCCATAATAATTAAGCTTTAGCAATTTTAAGTTTTTCTCTTCTGCGCTCTGCCCAAGAAATCGCGTGTTTGTCTAAACTCACAGTCAAGAAACGCATTACGCGCTCATCTCTTCTGAACTCAGTTTCGAAAGCGATTAACACTTCTGCAGGTGCTTTGAACTCAAATAAGTGATAAAAACCACTTTTTTTGTGTTGGATTTCATAAGCGAGCTTCTTTAAGCCCCAGTCTTCTTTAGCTACCATCTCTGCACCTCTGCTCGTAAGAAAATCTTCAAACTTGCTTACTGTTTCCTTTACCTGGGTCTCAGATAAAACGGGATTCAAGATGAAAACAGTTTCGTATTGATTCATAAACAAATAAATTATTTTGTTAAAGTGGGTGCAAAAGTAATCATTTTATTTAAACGAAATCCATTCCAAAAAAAATATCGACGAACTGCAATATTTTTCTTGGAAATGCTAGTGTATTCAGATATTAGTAGCTATTTTAGACCATCCCAAATATAAATTGCAAATATGAGTGTGAAATTAAACTGTGTTATAGTAGATGACAGCGCCATCCAACGAATGGTAGTAAATAAACACGTTAGTAATTCACTACATTTAAAATTAGTTGGCGAGTTCTCTAATGCTATTGAAGCAAAAAACTTTATGTCGTACAATGAGGTTGATCTCATTTTCCTCGACATCGAAATGCCCGTAATCAACGGATTTGATTTACTCGACGGCCTTAAAAAGAAACCGCAAGTCATTTTCATTACATCCAAACCCGATTATGCCGTTAAAGCTTTTGATTACGATGCCACCGATTACCTGCAAAAGCCCATCACCAACGCCAGATTCGATGCGGCAATACGCCGAGCTTTACAGCAGTATTCGCTATTGAAAGATGCTCCTGAGGAAGACGGAACACATATTTTCATTAAAAGTAAACTCAAAAAACTCAAAGTTTTTACCAATCGGATTAAATATATAGAAGCGTACGGCGACTATATTAAAGTAATCACCGACGATGAAACGCATTTAGTACTTTCCACAATGAAATCGTTCGAAAATGATTTACCTAGCGAGCGATTTGTTCGTGTACACAAATCGTTTATCGTTAATATCGATAAAGTCGAAAAGTTTAATTCGAAATATGCCGAAATTGGAACAATTAAAATACCGCTTTCGCGGAATAAAAAAGACGATCTGAAACGCGCCTTGAGTTTAACCTAAACCTAGTAATAATCGATATTCACAATCAAACGCACAGATTTAAACTGCGCAATTGCTTCGAAACTACTTCGGATTTTACGCAATTTCTCCTTTAGATCTTTTTCTGCAGCACCTTTCGCATATTTAACCATTAAATGTTGCAGATACTCGTTGCGAATGCGACCCACAGCTGGTTCGATCGGACCTAACACCTGCGCACGCGTATGCTCTTTAAGTGCGTTTGCAAACCAAG
>JAIXTU010000058.1 GCA_027483785.1 Flavobacterium sp. | reverse complement strand
GGCAACAGTTTTGGAATCAACGGTCTAGCGAATAATTTGGAAACAGCCTCTGAAAGCGGACAAATAAATTTTACGCCAGCAAATGCCGATACTACTACCGACTTCGCGAATTACATTGACCTCGACAGCGATGATGATGATTGTAATGATGTAAACGAAGCGGGTTTTACCGACGCCAACAGCGATGGTAGACTGGGAAGTTCACCCGTTAGCGTAGATAGTAACGGCCTTGTAACCAGTAGCGCAAATGGATATACGCCGTTAACAAACAACGATTACACAATTCCTGGAATTATTACAATAAATCAGCAACCGCAAGATGTTACTGCTTGTCAAACATTTAGCGCACAATTTTTCGTTCAAACTAACGCGATTTCAGGATATCAATGGCAAGAAAGCAGCGACGGTATCACGTTTACCGATTTGCCCGAAAATGCCGTTTATCAAGGCACGCAAACGGCTACGCTAACCATTAACAACATTCAGCCTGCGATAAATAATTTTAAATACCGCGTTCAATTGTTTCAAACAGCAAATATCTGTGGCGATTTTTCGGCTCCAGTTAACTTAACTGTTCTTCCAAAGCCTCAAATCATCGAAAATTTCACACTTAAACAGTGCGATACCGACTTAGATACTATTGCTCCGTTTAATCTAGAGCAGGCAAATTCAGGAATTTCGACAAACTCGGCAAACGAAACATTTGTTTACTATTTGAGCCTTTTGGGAGCACAAAATCAAATTGCTTCCGAAGAAATTCAAAATCCACAAGCGTTTAGTAATAGCGTTCAGTCTACCGTTTTTGTTCGTGTAACAGACAATACAAGCGGTTGCGTTTCCATTGGAACAGTTAATTTGAGCATTTCAGCAACTACAATACCAGCCGGAACTTTGTTCTCTTTTTCAAAATGCGATGATTTTGTAGATGCCGAAAATGATGATCGCGACGGAATTGCAAGCTTTGATTTTTCTTCTGCTGAAAGTCAAATCAGGAACTTATTTGGCGGTAATCCTAACATTACAATTAGTTTCTACCGTACCGAAGCCGATGCAACAATTGAGACTGATGTTAACGGAGTTTCGTTAGCAATCACGAATTTGAGCTCATACAGAAATACCGGTTTTCCTTCAGGGCAGCAAATTTGGGTTCGAATAGACAGTACCACCGATAATGCCTGCTTTGGGCTTGGTCCTTACATCAACTTAATTGTTGAACCACTGCCAACCTTCAATAGCCCAACAATTCCAAGACAGTGTGATAGGATTTTAACGGACAGCGCGATTGATTTTGCCTTCGATACTTCGACAATAAGTGCGCAAATTTTGAACGGTCAGAGTAACATAACCTTAACGTTTATAGCAGAAGATGGCAGTTTGATCGGAAATGCGTTGCCAAATCCGTTCGTTACAGTAAGTCAAACGGTTACTGTTAATATGGTTAACAACCTGACAAACGATCCTAATGGGCCTTGTACGGAAAGTGGTACGATTACTTTTATTGTCGATGAACGACCAAGTCCAATTTTACCACAAAGTTTTGTAGCCTGCGACGATGAGCCAGACGACGTTGATGTATTTTCCATTTTCGATACGTCTACAATTCAAAGCACGATTACTCAAGGTTCGTCAACCTTCTCTACACGATACTTTGATGCAGCGGGCAATTTACTCTTCGATGTTTTTCCAATAAGATTTAATTCCAACACTCAGGACATTACTGCGGAGATTTATAATGCTAATAATCCAAATTGTTCGGAAATCGCTGTTATTTCTTTCCAAGTAAATCCGCTTCCGAATATCGATGAGGTTGATGAAAATACGTATTATTTGTGCACTAATTTAGAAGACAACTTTACTTTAGATGCAGGTGTGCTCAGCGGAATTTTTACAGACTACAGTTACACCTGGTTCCGCGACGGAATCGAAATTCCGGGGCAAATTCGACCCGTTCTGACGGTTCGCGAATCTGGAGATTATAGTGTTCGTGTTTCCGATCGATTTACCCAATGCAGCCGAACGCGCACGTTCACCGTACTTGATTCGGGTACAGCAACTATAACCGATGTTTTAGTTGAAGATTTGCTAGACAGAAATAACATACTCATTCAAGTAAGTGGTGCAGGAACTTATGAATACAGCCTCGATAACGAATTTGGACCTTACCAATCGGATAACTTTTTTGAAGATGTGCAGCCCGGTGTACACACCATTTATGTAAACGATATTAATGGTTGCGGACAAGTTAGTCGAGAATTAGCAGTGATTGGCGCCATGAAATTTTTTACTCCAAACGGCGATGGCTACAATGATTTTTGGCGCACAAAAGGAATCAACGCCCTTTACTTTCCAAAAAGTTATGTGTACATTTTTGACCGATACGGTAAATTCGTATTTGAAATCACTGCTGGAAATGAAATTGGTTGGGATGGAACGCTAAACGGCACACCGCTTCCCGCCGACGATTATTGGTATGTCTTGTATGTTTCCGATGGACGAATAGATAGAGGTCATTTCACCTTAAAACGATAAGTTATGAAAACAGTGCTAATTATGCTTGCGAGTACATCGATAATGCTGGCGCAGCCAAAAGCAGAAATCATCGGAAAAGTAGAAAGAATCGAAAATTTTCCTTCTAAATTTATTTCCACGCGAAGTGTCGATGTTTGGTTACCACTGAATTACAATCCAAAAGAAAAATACGCAGTTTTATACATGCACGATGGCCAGATGTTATTCGATGCATCGACCACTTGGAACAAGCAATCTTGGGATGCCGACGAAACCGCCCAGCAGCTCCAAACCGATGGAGAAACGCAACCATTCATCATCGTTGGAATTCATAATATTTCTGCGGAGCGACATGCCAATTACTTCCCAGAAAAACCTTTCAATTTATTGCCCGAGACTTTTCAAAAAGAACTATTGCAAGGAGAACGAAGCCCTGGACAAAAATTATTCGCGCATAAAGTTGATTCCGATAACTATTTGAAATTCATCGTAACCGAATTAAAACCCTACATCGACGAGAAGTATAGCACTCGTAAAAGCCCGGAATTTACAGCCATTGGCGGAGCAAGTATGGGCGGATTAATTTCTATCTATGCCCTTTGCGAATATCCCAAGGTTTTTGGGAAAGCACTTTGTCTCAGCACGCACTGGCCCGGAATTTGGTCGCTTGAAAACAATCCGATTCCCGACGCTTTCTTGCAGTATTTAAAATCGAATTTACCGACTCCGAAATCACATAAAATTTATTTTGATTACGGCGATCAAACGCTCGATGCGCTGTATCCTAAACTGCAAGAAAAAGTCGATGCCGTGATGACCGAAAAGGGCTACACTTCTAAAAATTGGATGACTGTTTACGATAAAGGTGCCGATCATTCCGAAAAATCTTGGGCTAAGCGATTTGCTACTCCTCTGAAATTTGCTTTTGGAAAGTAATATTGAATTGTGCTTCTAGCGTAAAGACGATTTTCTAGTTATACTAACTTTTTTAGTTCAGGTTATTTTTCCTGTATCGCTTAGTTTCCTATGTGCCTATGTGGTCTACCACCGCAGCTTACCGCGTTTGATTCCAGCACCAAAACTCATCAAATTTGTGCTAAATATCTAAGGTATTCTTAAAGCAAAAAGCTTCCCAACTACTTGTGCCCCAGATACTCTGTTTCCTAAGTGCCTATGTGGTCCACAGCTACATTTCATCAGTACTACGGATCAGCAAGTTTTCGTATAATCATAACAGGTAATCGAATAAAAAGAGTTTCGCAACAATCTGTTTTATATACCGATGCTCCTATGTGGCAAGATCTATGGTGAGTCAACATACCAACGTCGATTACAAAAAAAGGTAATAAAGCTCGATGCAAGCAAAACACTTTTCAAAAATCTGACACATATACCCGCTTTTCTTTAAAAATTGTTCTCAAGCGCCGTCAAATGCTGCCTCATTATTCCAAAAACAAGTTGATTCGATTATCTTTGCACCTCAAAATTCCGAAAGACCATGTTTGATAATCTGAGCGAAAAACTCGACAAAGCATTTCACATATTAAAAGGACACGGGAAAATCACCGAAATCAACGTAGCCGAAACCTTGAAAGAGGTACGACGTGCCTTACTTGATGCCGACGTTAACTTTAAAAGTGCAAAAGATTTTACCGCACGCGTAAAAGATAAAGCCATCGGTCAAAACGTGTTAACCACACTGCAACCTGGACAACTACTAGTTAAATTAGTGAAAGACGAACTCGTTGACCTTATGGGCGGCGATGTTGCCGGCGTTAACCTATCCGGAAATCCAACCGTAATCTTAATGTCCGGTTTACAAGGTTCAGGTAAAACAACCTTTTCCGGAAAATTAGCCAGCTATCTTAAAACCAAAAAGAGTAAAAAACCTCTTTTGGTAGCGTGCGACATTTATCGTCCGGCGGCAATTAACCAGTTGCACGTGGTTGGTAAGTCGATCGACGTAGAAGTGTACTCGGAAATCGAGAACAAAAATCCAGTTGAAATCGCGCAAAACGCCATCAAATACGCCAAAGCAAACGGTTTTAACTTAGTGATTGTCGATACCGCTGGTCGTTTGGCTGTTGACGAAGAAATGATGGACGAAATTGCCCGCGTACATCAAGCCATTCAACCGCACGAAACACTATTTGTAGTGGATTCGATGACTGGTCAAGATGCCGTTAATACCGCAAAAGCCTTCAACGATCGTTTGAATTTTGACGGTGTTGTACTAACTAAATTAGACGGTGATACGCGTGGTGGTGCTGCCTTATCAATCAAGTCGGTCGTAAACAAACCAATCAAATTTATCGGTACAGGTGAGAAAATGGATGCTATCGATGCATTCTATCCAACGCGTATGGCCGATCGAATTTTGGGTATGGGCGACGTGGTTTCGCTTGTAGAACGTGCCCAAGCACAATTCGACGAAGAAGAAGCGCGCAAGCTCCAGAAGAAAATCGCCAAGAACCAATTCGGATTCGACGATTTCCTTGCCCAAATTCAACAAGTGAAGAAAATGGGTAATATGAAAGATCTTATCGGAATGATTCCCGGCGCTTCGAAAGCCATGAAAGATGTCGACATTCAAGACGATGCATTCAAGCACATCGAAGCCATTATTTATTCAATGACTCCGGAAGAACGCAGCAAACCAACCTTAATCGATACCAAACGAAAAAATAGAATTGCCAAAGGATCAGGAACCAAAATCGAACAAGTAAATCAATTGATGAAACAGTTCGATCAAATGAGTAAGATGATGAAGATGATGCAAGGTCCGGGCGGAAAACAAATGATGAAAATGATGGGCGGCATGAAAGGAATGCGATAAGCAAGCCGCATTTTCTCCCGAAAACACAACAACACAACTACCATGAATATTTTAGACGGGAAACAAACTGCGGAAGACATCAAAAACGAAATTGCAGCTGAGGTTGCAGCAATGAAAGCAAAAGGCGAAAAAGTACCACACTTGGCAGCCATCATTGTTGGTAACGATGGCGCAAGCTTAACCTACGTAAACAGCAAGGTAAAAGCCTGCGAACGTGTGGG
>JAIXTU010000067.1 GCA_027483785.1 Flavobacterium sp. | reverse complement strand
TCCACGAAAGTAATGGTAGCCTAATCTCGCGAGGCGACTTCCTCATCACTCCCGACGGATTCAACATCCCATACGATGTAGAACGCGTTCACGGTATATCAACAGCGCTGGCAAAACGCGACGGTAAGCCAATTCAAGATGTACTAAATGCTTTTGAAGAAGCTGTATCGCAAACCGATTTCCTAGTCGGACACAATCTAAAATTCGACCTTAATATAATGGGTGCCGAATTCGTGCGCGCCAATCGAACTAATATACTCGAATCCAAACCGCTCTTAGATACTTGTACCGAAAAAACCGCCGAGCTACTTAAACTTCCCGGAGGCCGTTCCAAATACAAATTCCCAACACTGTCCGAATTGTATAATTATCTCTTCGCCGATAGTTTTGCCGAAGCGCATAACGCAACTGCCGACGTTGAAGCCACCGCACGTTGCTTCTTCCAACTCGTTTTTATCGATCTATTTACAACCGATTCTTTACAAATATCTGCTGCCGAACTTCAAGATTTTAAAACGCTTAACGCAGAAGGAATAAAACTGCTGGGAATAAATCACGTCAATTTTAAAACCGAATCGAAAAAGCTGAAAGTCACCGATAAGCAAGTCGTTGACAATACTGCAACCGAGGTATCCGACGAATTCTTAGCAGCCGAATTTGCACACTTACACAATCACAGTCAGTTTAGTATTTTGCAATCTACCTCAAGCGTGTCGGCCCTGTTAAAAGCAGCTATTCAGCTCAAAATACCCGCAATTGCTCTAACCGATTATTCGAATCTTATGGGGTCGTTTCGCCTCATTCAAGAAGTAGAAAATCACAACAAAGGAGTGAAAGCCCGCAATCAACAAGCCGAAGAGCTGGGAGCCGTAGCCACAGAACGTCCGCTGAAGGCAATCGTTGGCTGCGAATTCTATGTGTGCGATAACCACCTGAATAAATCGGTGAAAGACAACGGCTACCAAATAGTTTTCCTCGCTAAAAACAAACGTGGCTACCACAATTTAGCAAAATTGTCGTCTATCGCGCATGCCGACGGTTATTACTACGTACCTCGAATCGATCGCGAATTACTCAACCGATACGGCCAAGATTTACTAGTACTTTCCGGCGGAATGACCGGCGAAATTGCTGCAAAATTGCGTTCCGTCGGACAACGCCAAGCCGAGGAAGCAGTGCTCGCTTGGAAACAGCTTTACGCCGACGACTTTTACCTCGAAATTTGTCGACACGGTCATCCAGCAGAAGACGAAGTGAACGAACAAATCATTCAATTCGCAAAACAGCACGAGATAAAAATCGTTGCCACAAACAATACGTTCTACGTTAATAAAGAAGACGCTGCCGCACAAGACATTTTACTTTGTGTGCGCGACGGCGAAAAGAAAAGTACGCCAATTGGCAACGAACGCGGCTCGCGCTACGGACTCGAAAATCAAGAGTATTACCTAAAATCGGCCGACGAAATGAAAGCGCTGTTTCGAGACGTTCCCGAAGCTATTCTCAACATTCAAGACGTCTTAGATAAAGTCGAATCGTACCAACTAGCACGCGAAGTTTTACTTCCTAAATTCGATATTCCAGAATCGTTTCAACTTGCCGACGATTTAGCCGACGGCGGTAAACGCGGCGAAAATAACTACCTGCGTCACCTTACTTACCAAGGCGCCAACGAACGGTATACCGAAATCACCGACGAAGTGCGCGAACGTATCGATTTTGAATTGCAAACCATTGCCAATAGTGGATATCCGGGATACTTTCTTATTGTACAAGACTTCATTGCCGAAGCGCGAAAAATGGGCGTAGCGGTGGGTCCCGGCCGTGGTTCCGCAGCCGGTTCGGTTGTAGCGTATTGTCTGAAAATCACCAATATCGATCCGCTGAAATACAACCTCCTTTTTGAGCGTTTCCTTAATCCGGAGCGTGTGTCGATGCCCGATATTGATATCGACTTCGACGATGAAGGACGCGGAAAAGTAATTGAATACGTAATCAACAAATACGGGAAAAAACAGGTTGCACAAATCGTAACCTACGGTACCATGGCTGCGAAATCGGCGATTCGAGATACCGCTCGCGTACTCGATTTACCGCTTTTTGAAGCCGATCGACTAGCAAAAATGATTCCTGCAAACTTGAATTTGGAAAAGATTTTCAATGCAGATGAAGGAAAACTAAAATCGGATTTACGAGCAGAAGATTTTGAAAAAGTAAAAGCGCTCCGCCAGATTTCCGGAAATAACGATCCCGTCGCCGGAACCTTAAACCAAGCGCGTAAACTCGAAGGAACGCTTCGAAATACCGGAATCCACGCCTGTGGAGTAATCATTACTCCCGATGATATCACCAACTTCGTTCCGATCATTACCGCAAAGGAAGAAGATATGTACGTAACGCAATTCGATAACTCGGTTGTGGAAAGTGCAGGTTTGTTAAAAATGGACTTCTTGGGTTTGAAGACCCTTACCCTTATTAAAGACACAGTAAAATTGGTGAAATACCGCACCGGAATTGATCTCGATCCCGATGCGTTTCCCATAGACGACGTTAAGACCTACGAGCTTTTTCAACGAGGCGAAACCGTTGGTATTTTCCAGTACGAATCGCCCGGTATGCAAAAGCACATGAAAAATCTCAAGCCTACGGTCTTCGAAGATTTGATTGCCATGAATGCCTTGTATCGCCCCGGACCGTTGGCGTATATTCCGTCTTTTATCAATCGAAAAAACGGAAAAGAACCCATCGTGTACGACATCGATGCCTGCGAAGAATTGCTCAAAGACACCTACGGAATTACCGTTTACCAAGAGCAGGTAATGCTTCTTTCGCAAAAACTAGCCAACTTCACCAAAGGGCAAGCCGACGTTCTGCGCAAAGCCATGGGTAAAAAGCAAATCGATACGCTTGCTAAAATGAAAACCGATTTCATCGAAGGAGCAGTCAAGAACGGTTATCCACAAGAAGCGCTCGAAAAAATCTGGAAAGATTGGGAAGCTTTTGCACAATACGCTTTTAACAAATCGCACTCCACTTGTTATGCCTGGATTGCCTACCAAACCGCTTATCTCAAAGCCAACTACCCAGCCGAATACATGGCTGCAGTACTTTCAAACAACATGAACGATATCAAACAAGTGTCGTTTTTTATGGAAGAATGTCGCCGCATGGGATTGCGCGTTTTGGGACCCGACGTGAACGAATCGTTCTATAAATTTACTGTAAACGCCAATCAAGCCATTCGCTTTGGCATGGGTGCTATAAAAGGTCTAGGACGTAATGCTGTTGACACGATAGTTGCCGAAAGAAAAGACGGTAAATACAAGTCGGTATTTGATTTGGCTAAACGTATCGACCTACGTTCGGCGAACAAAAAAGCCTTTGAAAGCTTAGCGCTGGCCGGCGGTTTCGACTCGTTTGAAGGAACCCACCGTGCCCAGTATTTCACGATTGATAAAAACGAAAATTCCACCGTTATCGAGAAAGCTTTACGCTACGGTTCGCGCCATCAAGATAACGAAAATGCCGCGCAAGTAAGTTTGTTTGGCGATGCTGCCGAAATTCAACTTCCCGAACCCACCTTGCCCTTTTGCGAAGAATGGAATACGCTGGAAAAGCTTTCTAAAGAAAAAGAAGTCGTGGGCATTTACATCTCCGGGCATCCGCTCGACGATTACAAGCAAGTTATAAAATCGTTTTGCAAAACCGAAGCCGGCATCCTCGACGAACTCACGCCACATATCGGTAAAACGCTCAGTTTTGGCGGAATTATCGCCTCCGCAGAACACCGTACAGACGGAAAAGGACGCGGTTTCGGAATGTTTAACCTCGAGTGTTACGAAACATCGTACAATTTTCGAATTTTCGCAGAAGAGTATTTGAAATTCAGACATTTTCTCACGCCCGGACAATTTGTTTTTTTCAAGGTAAAAGTCGTCGAAGGCTACCTGCGTAAAGAAACCAATACTAGGGGAGAACCGCGAGTTACCTTCTTAAGTTTTACGCTTCTGGCAAATGTGATTAGCGAAATTTGTAGCAGCATCACGTTTAAACTAAACGTAAATCAACTCACCGACGAGCTAATCGATTTTATCATTCAACTTGTGCGCGACAATCGCGGGGATAAAACGATTCATTTTGAAATTGCCGAGATTATGGAACAAGAAGTTACTGCTGTGGCCGCCGCGCCAGAGGTTTTTGTTGACGACACCATTGAATCCGACGGAATCGAAGATGCTCCCGAAACTCCCGTTTACGTAAAGCCCGAAGTTGCAGAAGTGGTTGAAAACACCAAAATTAATTTGGGTTGTCGCCGTCACAAAATCGCACTTACAAACGAATTGCTCGATGTTTTAGAACGTTCGCAAATCAATTATAAATTGTCGTAAACGCCCTTAGTTATTGTTATTTCTTTGCTTTGGGCGGTCCGGCGGTACGCGCTCGGTGGAAGTACATCGCCGCCGTCAGGCCATCCGCTGCAAGTTTTACCCTAAATTTTTCAAGTGTCAGGCGCTTGCAAGCGCTGTCGCATTGCCGCTGCCGTCACTTGTAAAAATTTCGTGCAAAAGCTTTCCGCTGCTGTCCTTACCGCAAGTGTCGTTTCCAAGACAGCATCTCACCAACAAATCGAATTAATCAAACGTTAAAGCATTCTCAAAATAGTTTATTGCTTTTTGCGATAAACGTACTTTTAAAAAATGCGAAAACTTCAAACACCGCTACTGGCTTTCAACGAAAAAGGAATCTACTGCGCACAAGCCGATGTATACCTAGATCCGTGGCGCGCCGTAGATCGTGCCATCATCACACACGGACATTCCGATCACTCGCGCTGGGGACACAAACACTACATTACCCACCATACCAATGTGCCCATCATTAAACACCGCCTGGGTCAAATAAACGCAACCGGCGTAGCCTGGAACGAATCGTTTACCATTAACGGCGTAACTTTTTCACTACATCCCGCCGGACACATCATCGGATCCTCGCAAGTACGTGTCGAATATCAAGGCGAAATTTGGGTCTTTACCGGCGATTACAAAACCGAAAACGACCTGCTGTCAATACCTTTCGAACCCGTAAAATGCCACACCTTTATCACCGAATGTACCTTCGGATTGCCGGCATTTAACTGGATTCCACAACAACAAGTCATGCACGACATCAACACGTGGTGGGCCGAAAATCAGGCCGAAAAACAAACGTCCGTGCTCTTTGGATACAGTCTCGGTAAAGCACAACGCATTCTGAAATTTCTCGATCCATCTATCGGACGTATCTACACCCACGGTGCCGTCGAAAATATGACGCAAGTGCTGCGTGAATTCGCTCAAATGCCCGAAACCATTCCGTTAACAAAAGCCGTCAAAAAAGAAGACCTCATCGGACAAATGGTTCTCGCACCTCCATCGGCGCACGGCAGCGTTTGGCTCAAAAAAATGACGCCCTACGTAACCGGAACTGCCAGCGGCTGGATGGCCTTTCGAGGAGCACGCCGCCGACGAGCCATCGACAAAGGCTTTGTACTAAGCGATCATTGCGATTGGAACGGACTCCTTTCAGCCATATCAGCAACTGGAGCCGAAAAAGTAATTTGTACACACGGATATGCCGACATCTTCTCCAGATACTTGCGAACCTTAGGTTACGACGCCCGAACCGAACAAACCCAATACGAAGGCGAAATAGCCGAACTCAATGGAGAAAAAAAACTTGAAGACGCCGTATGAAAGATTTTGCCGAACTCATACGAGCACTCGACAGCTCGAACAAAACCAACGTAAAAGTAGCCGCATTAACCAGCTACTTCAAAAAAGCCAGCGATGCCGATAAAGTTTGGACCATAGCTATACTTTCGCATCGCCGACCGCCACGCCCCGTAAACACCACACTTTTACGCGTTTGGGCAAACGAACTCGCAGGAATACCGCTGTGGTTGTTCGAAGAAAGCTATCACATTGTGGGCGATTTAGCCGAGACCATCGCGCTTATTCTTCCGCCCACTCAACAATCGTCCGATAAATCGTTGAGTCTATTTTTGGAAGAAATGATTGCATTAAAAGCTAAAACCGATATCGAAAAACGCGAATATCTGCACGAAAATTGGCTGCAACTCAATTATTACGAACGATTTGTGTTCACCAAACTCATTACCGGTAGTTTCCGAATCGGCGTAAGCCAAAAACTAATGACGCGCGCTTTAGCCAATGCAACGGGTGTCGACGAAGACGTACTTGCTTACAAATTGATGGGCGATTGGAAACCAGCAAAAACCACTTTCGAAGATTTAATTCTCGCCGAACGCAGCACCGATTTCGAAAGCAAACCGTTTCCTTTTTTTCTCGCGTATCCCGTAGAAGGCGAACCGCAAGAACTTGGAAATGCGAACGAATTTGCCATTGAACACAAATGGGACGGAATACGCTCGCAAACCATCGTACGGAATAAACAACTGTACGTTTGGAGTCGCGGCGAAGAACTCGTTACCGATAAATATCCCGAACTACAAGTTCTTGCCAACATACTTCCCGATGGAACCGTAATTGACGGCGAGATCTTACCTTGGATCGACAACAACATCGGCACGTTTAACGATTTACAAACGCGCATCGGAAGAAAAACCGTAAGCGCCGACTTGCTTCGAAAAGTTCCCATTCGCATCAAAGCCTACGACTTATTAGAGTTTGAAGGCAACGACATCCGGCAATTGCCTTATAGCGAGCGACGAAATTTATTGAAAATCGTACTGAACCAACTTCCGTCTGATGCACCCATACTCGAATCGGAGTTTTTGGTTTTAGATTCTTGGGAAGCCGTTGAAGCCGAACGAAATCGCGCACGTGAAATGCGTTCCGAAGGTTTGATGCTGAAAAAACTTGATAGCTCATATCAAGTCGGACGTAAAAAAGGCGATTGGTGGAAATGGAAAATAGAACCACTTTCCATAGATGCCGTGCTTACCTATGCCATGCGCGGTTCCGGACGACGCGCGAATTTGTTTACCGATTACACCTTTGCACTTTGGGAAGAACAAGAAAACGGCGAAAAACAACTCGTAACCTTTGCAAAAGCATATAGTGGATTAACCGATGCCGAATTTCGCCAAGTCGACGATTGGATCAAGAAAAATACACTAGAAAGCTTTGGTCCGGTGCGCAGCGTTAAACCCGACTTGGTTTTTGAAATCGGTTTTGAAGGAATTGCGTTTAGCAAACGGCATAAATCGGGAATTGCCACCCGTTTTCCGCGTATTTTACGTTGGCGAACCGATAAAAAAATAGAAGAGGCAAACACACTCGACGATTTAAAAAGCTTGATTCCGAAATGACGAACGAAGAATTATTTTTTGTAGCCGAATCTTGGTTTCAAAGTTTGCAATGGCAAGTGTTTCCCTTTCAAAAAGAAACTTGGAACCACTACCTAAACGGCAAAAACGGCTTGCTAAACGCGCCAACCGGCAGCGGGAAAACGTATGCATTGTGGATTCCGATTGTCTTGGAACAAATTCGGTTACGATCATCTTCCGCGAAAGCGAAAACCGGAATCAAAGCCATTTGGATTACGCCCTTGCGCGCCCTTTCGGTAGAAATAAAACAGGCAGCCGAACGCGTTATCGAAGGATTACAACTCGACTTAACGGTGGGCATTCGAACCGGCGACACCGCCGAAGCCGAACGTCGGAAACAGCAAAAACAGCTTCCCGATTTGCTCATCACAACGCCCGAAAGCCTACAGCTGATGCTCGCTTCTAAAGATTACGCACAACGTTTGTCGCATTGTCAAGCCGTTGTCATCGACGAATGGCACGAACTTTTAGGCACCAAACGCGGTGTACAAATGGAACTTGCCCTGTCGCGAATGAAAACCATTGCGCCTAATTTGCGTATATGGGGCATTTCGGCAACCATCGGAAATCTAGAGCAAGCACGCGACGTTTTGTTGGGTTTAGATCCGAAAACGACCAAAAAAGCAGTGCTAGTGCAGGCTCACATCCAAAAAGAAATTGAAGTACATGCCATACTTCCCGAAACCATGGACGCCTATCCGTGGCGCGGACACATGGGTTTGCACCTGCTCGACGAAGTAGCCGCCATCGTAAAGCGAAGCAAAACAACACTCATTTTTACCAATGTTCGATCGGCTTGTGAAATTTGGTTTCAGCAATTACTCGATAAGTATCCGGAATTTGCTGGCGAAATTGCCATGCACCACGGCAGTATCGCCAAAGAAACGCGACTTTGGGTTGAACAAGCTATTCGCGACGAGCAACTAAAAGTAGTAGTGTGTACATCGAGTTTAGATTTGGGTGTCGATTTTGCACCTGTGGAAACCATTGTTCAAATTGGTGGTCCAAAAGGCGTTGCGCGATTCATGCAACGCGCCGGAAGAAGCGGCCACCAACCAGGTAAGAAATCGGTGATTTACTTTTTGGCAACACATGCCATGGAACTTATCGAAGCATCGGCACTTCAAAAAGCCGTAAAACATACCTTGGTTGAAGATCGGATTCCCTATCTAAACAGCTTCGACGTTTTGGTACAATACCTAACTACGCTGGCTGTTTCCGATGGTTTTTACCCGAACGAAATTCGACAAGAAGTTCAAAATACATTCTGTTTTCAAGCGATGACCGACGAGGAATGGCACTGGATTTTAAATTTCATAACCAAAGGCGGACAAAGTTTGCAAGCTTACAACGAATTCAAGAAAGTAGAAATCGAAGCTGATGGTAAATTTAAAGTCAACAGCCGCAAAATCGCCATGCACCACCGCATGCAAATCGGCACGATCGTTGGCGACGTATCGCTGCAAGTGAAATTTCTCGGCGGAGGTTACATCGGTTCAATTGAAGAATATTTCATTTCGCGCCTAAAACCAGGCGATATTTTCCAATTCGGCGGACGCAGGTTAGAACTCTATCAAATCAAAAACATGCAGGTTTTGGTGCGCAACGCAAGCGGAAGCGGAAAAGCCAAATTGGCAAGCTGGCTCGGCGGTCGCTTGTCGTTTTCTGCACAAATGTCGCAACTCCTACGCGAAGAACTCTATCGTGCAAATACTTCCGATTTATCTCTGGAACTTGCTGCTATGGAACCCGTTTTTACCCGACAACGACGCGAATCAATTGTGCCGTCGAGCAACGAATTCCTGATTGAAACATTCAAAACACGCGAAGGTTACCACAGTTTGTTTTATCCGTTCGAAGGTCGGTTTGTACACGAAGCGCTAGCAAGCTTACTCGCCTATCGAATTAGTTTGCTCACGCCTATTAGCTTTTCGTTGGCCTACAACGACTACGGTTTCGAATTGCTTTCCGACCAACCAATCGATTTGGAATCGGTTATCGACAATAATTTGTTTTCAGCTTTCTACGTACATCAAGATTTGCAAAGCAGTTTGAACGCTACCGAAATGGCCAAACGAAAATTCAGAGATATTGCGGTGATAAGCGGATTGGTATTTACAGGCTATCCGGGTAAACTGATTAAAACCAAACATTTGCAAGGAAGTTCGCAGCTGTTCTTCGAAGTATTTCGCGATTACGAACCCGATAACTTATTGCTGCAGCAAGCCATTCGCGAAACGTTTGAGCACCAACTCGAAGAAGGACGTGTGATTCTCGCCTTAGAACGGATCAACCAACAAAATATCGTGATCAAAGAATGTTCGAAACCTACGCCGTTTTCGTTTCCAATTATTACCGACCGACTTCGAGAGAAACTCAGCAGCGAAACGCTTGCCAACCGAATCGCGAAAATGACTGCCAGTTTTATGAAGTAAAAGCCAGCTCGTTTCCCGTACTTGAATTACCTTGCATCAGAATTTATCTGTGACAACGCTACTCAAACATAATCAGCTCGAATTCGTTTTGCATTACTCCGGAGCCGCTTTCTGGAAAAATGAAAATTGCTTGTTAATTGCCGATGTACATCTCGGTAAAGTGGCACATTTTCGAAAAAACGGATTAGCCGTTCCGGCAGCGGTAGGTTTGGCAAATTTCGAATTGTTAGAAGAAGTACTTTCGTTTTTCAACCCGAAAATAGTTATTTATCTCGGCGATTTATTCCACTCCAAAACCAACAGCGATTGGCGAGCGTTTTCGGCGTTTATCGAAAAAAACGCGCAATCAAAACACATTTTAGTTGCAGGAAATCACGATATCATTGCAGAATCTCATTACAAAAAGTTAGGTGTTGAAGTAGTTTCCGAAATCGAAACCAGCGAATTATTGCTCACACATCATCCAACCGAAACCGACTCGAAACTTAACATTTGCGGACACATACATCCGGGTGTTTTGTTGCGTGGTGCAGGCCGACAATCGTTGCGATTGCCTTGTTTTTTTCAATCTCAAAACCAACTGATTTTACCTGCCTTTGGCGTTTTTAC
>JAIXTU010000425.1 GCA_027483785.1 Flavobacterium sp. | reverse complement strand
AGTAACTTGGACTCTAACGTAAAGCTACTGTTTCTATATGAGTAACTAATCGATCTACAGCCTTCAATTTTAAAGAATTCCTTCCGCTGTGATTCGAGATGATATCTTCGTCCTTTACATTTGTGATAAGATGACAACGCGCTTGCGCAAACTTTCCATCACCTTTTTTTACAAGCATATCCGAGGTAATTTCAAAGCTGTACTTATCAATATTATTCATATGAGTAAGCATCACAACGATGTAAAGTCCGTCTTGTTCGTAAACATCATCATTGGATATAATAACAACGGGATGTGGTTTTGAGTTGTCGTTGTATGGAAGCTCAAAAACAATTTCAATTATATCGCCTCTCTGGTAAGCCATTAAGAACTAGCTCGAGAAAAGTTTCGTTGGTTTAATTTTGAGATGCCTTCCGATATTTCTTCTGGCGTTTTTAAAAACGGAGCGTCTTGATACGATGTTTTGTGCAAGATGCTTTCAAATTTGTACAAAGCGTTGAGTAAGTATTTGAGTTTTTGCTTTAATTGTTCGTCATCTAAATAGTTGTCTTTCATGAGTTTCTCATCGAAAGAGTCTAGCTTTGTAATAACAATTTTAGTGTCTTTTAATAATGATAATGCACTTTGAGTTTCTAACTCTTCAGCATGCTTATAGGCACCTTCTAAACTCAATATAAAAGAGTCTAAATCTCTATTGATTCTCTTAACAACTTTAGTTTTTATAAAATATAGAAATCTGAGAAAAAAACTAGGTTGGTTTCTTTCTTTAATCACTTGCTCAGCCATTAGATTTATGTCCAAGGTTAGCAACATAGTTTCGTATTCTTTATAAATTATTCTTTGTTAATGCAATACAAATATATAAATATCTCCATATGCTCAATAATACATTAACATTTGCAGCATTCGGTTAACAGTTAAAAGTCGTCCGCTATTTTGTTCTTCTTGAAATGATGATTCCGTAACCGTAAGACCGACTTTGTGTATTAGCTAATTAATATTACAAACAGTGCTCGGTTTTCAAGATTTTTTTTCGTTTTTCGGGCGTTCCCAGCAATTCCCATACCTAGCCCAAGCCATTGCTGGTCGCACTTTTCGCTACAACCTTCGTTCGTAAAACGGTCAAAAGTACGCGCGGCGCCGGCTTCTGTGGGTCGCCAGCTCCGCACTACTTTTGTAACCGTTTTACAACCAAAGGGTTTTCGCTGCAATTGCTAACGCGAAAATCGTTACCGAAAATTCGTTCCAAAAAACAGCTTTCTCTGTGTTCAGTGCTTTTTTACTTCGTTTTTTCGCCAACGAAATTGTGGTTCGGCGATTTAAACAATACATTAAACGTGGTTAATGTTCCGTAAATACGCGTAATGTACTGTTGCAATTCAATTTTTTCAATTTCTTCTAAATTGCTCGAGTTTATCTTCTGCTCCATCACACGTAAACGGTCACGCAGCATCACAATTTTGTGGAAAAATGTATCAATCGGTACTTCTTTCGAGGCCAAGCCAGCTGTTCCGGGTTGCATGATCATTTTGCCACCTTTCCATTTATCGCCAATGGCAACTACTTCGCCCACATCGGCCCATTTGCGCAGTATTTCGCGAACGGTTCGTTCTACTTCGTAAAAACTAATGGTATCTACTTCATTTTCCACCGCTTCGATTACGGTAAACGTATCGGTTAAAGGAATAGTTTCTAATCCGTTTTCAATAAAAGTTACCCAATATTCGGTGCTGCTTACATTGGTTACTACACCTTTTCCGTATTCCGGATGCTCAATGCGCGATCCTATTTCAAGTATTTTCATGTTTTTCTTTTTGCCTCGCGAAAATACACGCATCGTGGGTTAATTTACAACAGACTGTCGTAGTAATTTAGCTAAAATTTTGTTTAAGCTTCGGCGACTTTTTCTTTAGCTTTTTTTATGGTTTATCTTTGACAAAAAAACAAATGAAATACTTGTATCGCTTTACCCTAATTTTACTAGTATCGTTTTTGTTTTCGGGTTGCTACGGAACACAAGAGCAAGTGAAAAAAGTCCAAGAATCGCTTTCTGGAAACTGGGAACTTATAGGTTTAGTGTACGAAAAAAATACTATTGACGGCCTGTTTCCTTCAAAACGCCCAACGGTAAGCTTTGATATTGAAAACGAAACAGTCAGTGGTTTCAACGGTTGCAACACCTTTAACGGACCGATTTTCTCAAACCGACTCTCACTCACGGTTTTCATCAAAAAAGTAAAAAGCACCAAAATGGCTTGTGGCTCCGACGGCGAGAAAGTATTTATGCAACTTTTGGGGCAAATTACCAGCTACCGAATCGACGAGCAAAACGAACTCGAATTGTTTATAAAAACGCAGCGAATCATGTCGTTTAAGCGTTTAGTAAATTAAAGCGAGTTTCAAAATAATAATCAAATTAAAAAGCCGCCTTATGCTTTCATTCATAAGGCGGCTTTTGTGTTTTTGATTGTTTATTTAATTGAGTTTCCTCACAAAAATCAATTTTTCGGATTCTTCATCTCTTTTTCGATCATGTCGTAAAACTGATCGATTTTCGGAAGAATCACCACTCGTGTTCTTCTGTTTTTAGATCTGTTTTCTGCATTGCTGTTGTCAACCAACGGAATGTATTCGCCGCGACCAGCTGCAATGAGTTGCGAAGGTTTTACGCCTAGTTCTTTAGTTAATACACGAATAATTGACGTAGAACGTTTTACGCTCAAATCCCAATTGTCGAGCAAAACGCCGTTGCCAATGAAAGGTACGCTGTCGGTATGTCCTTCTACCATGCATTCGAAATCGGGCTTGCTGTTTATAACTTTCGCCACTTTGGTAAGTACTTCTTTGGCGCGATCGGTCACGGTATAGCTGCCGCTTTTGAACAACAACTTATCGGCAATTGAAATGAAAACTACGCCTTTTTCCACATTCACTTCGATATCTGGATCAGAAATACCTACCTCGCGTTTCAAACTCGTGACTAAGGCAAGTGTAACACTGTCTTTTTTAGTCAGTGCGTCTTGCATACGCGTAATTTTAAGATCTTTTTCTTTGATGGTTTCCAACGCTTTCTCAATGTTTTCGGCACCTTTCGCGGTAAGCGTAGTCATATTTCCGATGTTGCTAATTAACTCGGAATTGTTCTTTTTCAAGAAATCAACTTGCGTAGCTAAGGCATCTTTTTCCGACATACACATGTTTAGTTTAACGGTAGTCGAGTTCAAAAGGTCCTGAATTTCCTTATTTTTCGCTTCTAATGCGGCGATTTTCTTTTTCGTTCCGCATGATGTGCTCAATACGGCAAGCGATGCTAAAACAAAAATATACTTCTTCATCAATTTAGATTTTGAGCAAAGATATACTCAAATGTTAAAAAATAACGTGATAGAGATACCTAAACTATTGTTAAGATAAATCTCTATAGCGGCGTTTTCCCTGAATGAAGTATGTGTAGACAATCGATTTTTTGGAAAAGTAGTCCGAACGCAGGTTTTTGGCTCGTTTTTTAAACGTTTGGTTACACTTAGCGTAGAAGGCAAAATGTGCAGCAATTACTGCTCGGAACTTCGAAAATTCGCCGGAAATCAAGAAACGAATTGCGGCTACTCCGTCTAAAACCAAACGCAAGAATAAAACTTCGAATAACATGCCTTGCGGAACGTTTTTTACCAGCATTAACAGCGAATTTCTAAAATTTAGAAAGACTTTTCGAGCAGAACCGTTCACTAAAGTTGCACCACCAACGTGAAACACTACCGAATCGGGTACGTATCGAGCTTCAAAGCCGTGATTAAATGCACGCCAACACAGGTCTATTTCTTCCTGATGTGCAAAGAAATCGGCATCAAAACCGCCAAGTTCGTCGAATACCTTCTTTCGAATCGCAAAACAAGCTCCGGTTGCCCAGAAAATCGGTGTTTCGTCGGCATATTGATTTTCGTCGATTTCCACGGTGTCAAACAGCCGACCGCGACAGTACGGAAATCCAAACTTGTCGATAAATCCGCCCGCAGCTCCGGCATATTCAAACGCGGCTTTATTTTTGAAATCGCGAATTTTGGGTTGCGCAATGGCCAATTTTTCTTCTTCCGCGAAAGCGCGAACCAACGGCTGTAACCAATTTGGAGTTACTTCTACATCGGAATTAATTAAAACCAATAGCGAGGCATCGATGCTGCGTAATCCTTCGTTATAACCACCGGCAAAGCCTAAGTTTCTTTCGTTTCTGATACAAACTACGTCGGCGAACTCATGGGCAAGCAGTTTCACTGAGTCGTCGGTTGAAGCATTATCGATTACGTAAATACGCGCCGAATCGCTGTATTTAATGAGCGTTGGTACGAACTGGCGCAAAAGATTTGCTCCGTTGTAATTGAGTACAACAACAGCCGTTTTCGATAAAAGTTCTTTAGCTTCCAAAGGCAGGTAAATCGGGAATTAATTCAAAACGTTCGCGTTCATAATCGAGCTTGCAAAAATAATGTTCTAAGCCATTTGTCACGAATAAATGTTGTGCTTGTACGTGCAAATTATAGCGTGCAATTTGGTCGAACGTATCTTGCTTAATAGGTATTTCAGGTGCTTTACATTCGACCAATAGAAAAATGCTTCCGTTTTTGTTGAAGACTACTAAATCGAATCGTTTTATTAACTGATTGATTTTCAACTGACGTTCAACGCTGATTAGTGCCGTTGGAATTTGATAATGTGTTTGTAACAAAGCAATTACGTGTTGTCTGACCCATTCTTCGGGCGTTAACACAATAAATTTTTTGCGAATAGGGTCGAAGATAAGCGTCTTATTTTCGCTATTTTTGAACCTTAACGGAGCGGGTGGAAAATTGAGTCGCTGCATGGCGCAAATATAAAGAGAAGATGAACCCGAATTCAATTTCCGACTTTAATGGATGAAGCACTAAAAATTGTTGATGCGATAAAATCGGGCGACATCAAGCCGCTGTATTTGCTCATGGGCGAAGAACCGTACTATGTCGATAAAGTTTCTGAGTACATTGAAGAAAACGTACTTTCGGAAGATGAACGCGGTTTTAATCAGACTATTTTGTACGGACGTGATGTAAATGTTCCCGATTTAGTAGGAGCCGCCAAGCGCTACCCGATGATGGCCGAACGACAAGTGATTATTGTTAAAGAAGCCCAAGCGATTAGCGGCAAACTTGATAAATTGGAAGAGTATGTTGCCAACTGCACGCCTACAACCGTGCTGGTTTTGTGTTATAAAGGAAAAGATGTCGACAAACGGAAGGCGCTCTACAAGAATTTTCAGAAACACGGTGTTGTACTCGAAAGCAAAAAGCTTAAAGATGCGCAGGTGCAAACCTGGATTGCGAAATTACTGAAGTCGAAAGGATTGCAAATTGAGCCTAAAGCTGTTGCCATGATTAACGACAATTTAGGGAACAATTTGTCGCGTATTGCCACCGAAATCGATAAACTTGCGGTTAATATTCCAAGTGGAAGTACTGTCACAGCTGCTGATGTGGAATTGTACGTAGGAATAAGTAAGGACTTCAATATTTTTGAATTGCGAAAAGCAATCGCACAAAAAAACACGACCAAAGCCTTTCAAATTGTTGATTATTTTACCAAAAGTAAAAACGACATGCCTTTGGTGGTAATCGTAGCGCAATTGCACAAATTTTTTAGTCAGCTACTGATTTTACACGGATTAAAGGACAAGAGCAAACCGGCGGCAGCACAAGCTTTAGGTGTTTCGCCGTATTTTGTCGACGAGTTTTTTGACGGAATTCGCGTATATCCGATGAAAAAGGTGAGCAGTATGATTGCCGCTTTGCGAGATATTGATTTACAGAGCAAAGGCGTGGGTGCAGCCAATGCTAAAGAAAGCGATTTGTTTAAACTGCTTTTGATTAAGATATTTGCCTAAAATTTAAAAATATGGGAATGAATAAGAACACCGTTTTGGGTTGGGCTACCTTTATTATGATTCTGATGGGAATTTTACTTATTGGTTTAGGAGCTTTTCGTTACGACGAAGTTGCCGGATGGGGTTTTGCAGCGGTTGGTCTTGGTTTTTGGGCCAATGCTTGGGTTTTTAGTTCCTTAAAAGGTAGGGTTTAATCTAATTCACTTTAGGCTAATTCACTTTAGCTCTTTGTAAAAATAAAAATTAGAAAACATTTAATTGAACAACTCCGATTTTACTAAAAAGGGCTGGGTGAAACGCAGACAATAAATATGGGTGTTTTTAACAATTCGTTTTTAGCTCATTCTAAAATGATATAAGTTTTCTGCGGTCTTAAATTTTTTAAACAACAGCCAACTAACATAATTGGTATAATAAGCGATTTGAAAAGGGGAAATTTACATTTAAGCTGAAAAAGATTGAATGTTAAATCGTCGTAAACTATTTTTTACTTTTTTTCTATAAACACAATCTGCCGAATATTGGTTAGCATCTTCTTATATTACTAAACCTAGCAAAATTGCGTTGGTTCGAAAATTACGAATAAGGACTTTTTTATTGATGGTAACAATATATGAATTTCTTGAAGTATGTAAATTTATTTGTAATTTTTATGTTAAATCGATTGATTTTGAGGGCGTTTTATCAAAGTAAGTTGACCTACATATAACGTTTTCGTAATTTTTAACAAAGATTTAGAATTTAGCTTTGTCGAACTAATTTCTAAAACGGTATCGATGATGAAAAAAATTCTTTCGAAGAAACTTAGATTTATGCTAAGTGTTCTATCGCTTTTAAGCTTCTTTTTTATCGAAAGCAGCAATGCGCAGATGACTATAAAGTCAACCGCAACAAGTGTCAATGGCGCTGAAATATCAGCTTTCGATCCTGCTACAAACCGTGTGTTTACAGTAGCTGGAAACGCTATCGAGTATTACACTTTAAGCGGTACAGGTGTTTTGTCAAGTCCAACTTCAATGCCTTATGGACTTACAGTTGCAGGTGGATTTACCGCAATACCTAATTCGGTTGCTGTACATAACGGTATACTCGCAATTAGTTTTGCCATTGTTAATTCAACTACAAATGCGCAACAACTAGGAAGAGTAGCTTTTTACAATCCGGCAACTGCAACATTCGTTTCTGACGTTACTGTAGGTTTCTTGCCAGATATGATTGCGTTTAGTCCAGACGGAACTAAAATTTTGAGCGCAAATGAAGGAGAGCCGAATAGCTACGGTCAAGGTAATTCATTTGACCCAGAAGGATCTATTTCTATAATCGACATTTCTGGCGGAATAGCAAGTGCGACGGTTTCGACGGCTTCATTTACAAGCTTTAATTCGCAAATGGCTAGTCTAAAGGCGGCAGGTGTGCGAATCTATGGACCAGGAGCTACTGTAGCACAAGATTTAGAGCCAGAATATATCGCGTTTATTGATAATGCTACCGCAGCAGTAACGCTTCAAGAAAATAATGCTGTTGCTTTAGTAAATATTGCTACTGCTACGGTTACCAATATTTATCCACTTGGATTAAAAGACCATAGTACTCCAGGTAATGGATTTGATCCAAGTGATAGAGATTTGACTTCTTCAACAGGAAAAATCAATATTCAAAACTGGCCAGTAAAAGGAATGTACATGCCTGATGCTATGTCTAGTTTTACATCTGGCGGAAACACCTATTTTATTACTGCCAATGAAGGTGATTCAAGAGCTTATACTGGTTATTCGGAAGAAATTAGAGTAGGTGCCTCAGGTTATGTTTTAGACCCCGCAGTTTTTCCTAATGCTACTAGTTTAAAGTCAAATGCTAACTTAGGTCGTCTTCAATTATCAAACGCAACTGGAGATATTGATGGCGATGGAGATTTAGACATTCTTACCTATGACCAGTCCAATGTGAGTTACAAATTATACAAAGATGTGAGGGTTGAGAAAGGATGGAGCCGCGACACCTTTGAGTTTCAAATT
>JAIXTU010000070.1 GCA_027483785.1 Flavobacterium sp. | reverse complement strand
CTGCCACTATTCTTGATTTTGATGGAGAAAATCCGATTACAACCGCCGAACGTACCTTACCTCCCGGTACTTATACAGTAAAGTTTGAAGTTTTGAGCACGGGACTTAATTTTTCCAATGGAGCTCAGGCAAAAATTACGGCGCATCACAAAAACAAAAAAGTTGGCTTATCAAGTCCTAATGTACCAGCAACGGGAATACCTTTTGAATTCCTCTATGGCGGCGGTATTCGAGTAAAAGAAATAGCATATTTCAATGAAACGAACAGCCAAACACCTGTTATTACAAAAAGTTATAATTATCAGGACGAAAACAATAGCAAGCGATCTAGTGGAGCATTAGTTTCATTACCAATCTTCCGGCAAACTCGGCAAAAAAGACTCCCCTTGCTTTACTGTACACAACAGCCTTCTACTGGCGGCGCCTCCACAGTAGGTGGATTCACAGTAACTTACAATTCGATTTCTACAAGTGCGCTTAATGACAGTGGTAATACCAAAGGTGGGTTCGTGGGTTACAAAAACGTTACTGTTTATCAGACCGACCTAGGCAATTCTGTTTTCACCTATACTAACGCAACCGACTATCCCGATCAATTGGTCGGTATTGCCGCTTTGAATCAAAAAAAATTAAATTACGATTATAAGCGCGGTTTACTTCTCTCAGAAAAACACTTTGAAAATTCGGGTAAGCTGCTTAAAAAAATTGAATACTCTTATGATTTTGAGCAAAACGAAATACTATTAGGATTAAATGTATTTGGAGATTTTGATGAGTTGTATAGTGTAAATCCTGCTTTTAGTTTCTTTCCTAATTTCAATGTCTTTAAACAAATGTTGGTAAATCGGTGTATACATAGTGAGAACAATGAAATCCACTATGCTTGCTACTATGGTGACCCATTTGAAATAACTGAACCCGACCTTGGAACTCGATTTAATTACGCACGAGAAATAAAAGGTTGGGCAAAACTAACCACACAAACCACAACAGAATATTTCTACGAGGGTGTCAACCAAAACTCAGTTACTACCCAACAGAGTTTTAGTTATAATGCGGGTAATCGTTTAGTAAAACAAGTTATTACAGCTAACTCTCTGGGTCAAGAACTTCGGACAAAAACCATTTTTGTTAACGATTCTGACTTTACAGAAGCAATAAAACCGCAACTAATCGCTAAAAACCTTATCGAAACTCCCATGCGTACCGAAGTGTATAATCAGAATTTACTTACGGCGGTAAAACGGTTCGACTATAGTTTATTCCCTAATAATAGACTGTTGCCTTCTTTTGAATTTCTTACGAAAGGAACACATACGGCTGTTGCAGATGTAACCTATACCAAATACGATAATTTCGGAAACTTAAATGAGTATATCTTAAAATACACTTCCGTTGTTAGCTTTATCTACGGCTACCAATCTACCTTACCGGTTGCTAAAATCGAAAACATGGCTTACGACAACATTCCATCACAACTCATCACCGACATCCAAAACGCAAGCAACACCGGCACCGAAGCGCAATTATTGGCCGCACTAAATAACCTGCGCAACCACTCGGCTTTGGCTAACGCCATGGTTACTACCTATACCCATAGACCCTTGATTGGCGTGTCGACCATTACCGACCCCAAAGGCGATCGGCAAACTTTTCACTACGACCCCTTTAACCGTTTGCAGTTTGTAAAAGACAAAAACGGCAACATCCTCTCCGAAAACGAATACCACTACCGAACTCAAAACTAAGCGCATGAAAAAGTATATCTCATTTTTGATCCTGATGACTGTTGCGTTTGGTTTTGCGCAAGATCAAAACTATGTTAAAACAACGGTCTATAAAGTGCCTACAACTACTGGGGTCGTAAACGATGAACAAAAGCAGGTTACCGTAACCTATTACGACGGTTTGGGCCGCCCAATCCAGCAAAACGCTTACCAAGCAGGTACCTCGGGCCAAAACATCATTACCCATATCGAATACGATGCTTTTGGGCGGCAAACCAAGGAGTTTTTGCCGTTTCCCAGTAGCGGCGACCTATCTTTTATCGATTCAAGCAACGCGGCATCAACTCAGTTGGGTTATTATGATCCGCAGTCGGGGTCTGCACATGCGCGAACTACCGTGCCGTACAGCGAGAAAATTTTCGAAGCCTCTCCGCTAAATCGGGTTTTAGAACAAGGTGCACCCGGCGAGGCTTGGTCGGTTACTAACCCCGACAAGCATACCATTCGGTTCGATTACCAAACTAATGCCGCAGACGAGGTTAAAATGTACGTGGCACAATCAACTTGGAATCCTACAAGTAGACTTTACAATTGCGCACTCACCCAAACCCAATTTTATCCGACAGGAACACTGTACAAATCCGTTACCAAAGACGAAAACCACGGTGCTCAAGATCACGATTTAAATACCGTTGCCGAATTTAAAGACAAAGAAGGACGTGTGATTTTAAAACGTACGTACAATTTTAATGTAGCTTCAAATCAAGTGGAATCATTTGACACCTATTATGTGTACGACCAGTTTGGGATGCTATCGTTTGTACTGCCGCCTTTATGCGATTTACCATCCAAACTAAACGATTTGGGCTATCAATACCGCTACGATCACCGCAACCGCCTTGTTGAGAAAAAATTACCCGGCAAACTTTGGGAATTCATTTGTTACGATAAGCTTGACCGTGTGGTAGCTGCTGGCCCAGTTATTCATCCAGAGAACTCCAATTCTAGTGCTGTTATTTATACGAAGTACGATGCTTTTAATCGCGTTATTCTTACAGCATACGCAGCACTAACAACGCAAACCAGATTATCGATTCAAAACTTCTACGATACTGCAACTGCACTTAACGAAGCCAAAAGCGCTACAACTGTAACTTTGGGAGGTGTTGCTACACGATATACCAACACGGTTAACCCAACGGTGTCGTATCGACCTTTAACTATAAATTACTACGACGATTACAACTTTCCATCGGCTAATACTGTTTACAGTACAGTGTTGGGAATTCCTGTATTTTATAACAATACGACACAAAAGCCCAAAGGTATGGCTACCGGGAATTGGGTTCGTGTGTTTGACGGAAATACCACTGTGGCAAGTCAATTGTCAACGCATTTTTACGATGCCAAGGCGCGCTTAATAAAAACACACAAGCGCAACCACTTAGCAGGAAGCTATACGGTAGCAGAAACGGAATACGATTTTTCGGGTAAAACCTTGCAAAAACGAACAGCACACCGATACAACACAACAAGTAATGAATTGGTTGTACGCGAACGCTTCATTTATTCTGCCCAAGACCGACTGCTGCGCCACGAGCACCAAGTAAACGGCACCAACTGGGAAATCTTAGCTAATAACTCTTATGACGAACTCGGACAGTTAACCTCAAAAAAAGTGGGCAAAACCGATGCAACAGGAGCTAACTTCTTACAAAAGGTTGATTACACCTACAACATCCGCGGTTGGCTAACGGCAATTAATAATGTTGCTAATACTTCCGATGTCGTTACCGATTTGTTTGCCTTTAAAATTAATTACAACACCCGAGAACAATCGATTCCTGGAGTAAAAAACCTGTACAACGGCAATATTTCGGAAACGTATTGGCGCACCGAGAGCGACGGTTTTACCCGCATGTACGGCTACCAGTACGACGATTTAAACCGCCTCCTCAAAGGCAATTACCGCAAATTAGGCTACAGCGTTACCGGCAATTACGACGAAAGTCTTACCTACGACAAGCACGGCAACATACAAACCCTACAACGCAACGGTTTTGCCGACGCCGATTTTGGTACGTCTGTAGAAATTGATAACTTAGCTTACACCTACAGCGGTAACCGATTGCTGCGTGTAACCGATTCGAGCAACTCGTTAAACGGTTTTAGAGACGGCACCAATTCGGGTACCGATTTCGATTACGACAACTACGGAAACATGAGCAGAGACCACAACAAACAGTTACGCATTTCGTACAACCATTTGAATTTGCCGGTTGCTGTTGAATTCGACAATTCGAATCGAATTTTATACCATTACAATGCCTTGGGCGAAAAGTTGTTGAAGTCGGTGCGCTCTAACAATCCTTCTTCGGAAGTAGTTACTGAATATATCGACGGCTTTCAATACAAGGGCGGTGTTCTAAAGTTCTTTCCAACCGCTGAAGGCTACGTGGAGTTCGTGGAGCCCACCAAATTCTTCTACGTGTACAACTACACCGACCACCTCGGAAACGTGCGTTTAAGCTATACACAAAACGGCAACACCGTTAAAACTTTGGAAGACAACCATTACTACCCGTTTGGCCTCAAACACGAAAACTACGCCAGTGAACGTTTTGAACGCATCCGCCAAGAAAACGGCGATTTATACGTGATACAACCCACGGAGCGGAGGGAGTGGCAGTATAAATACCAAGGACAAGAACGCCAAGACGAGTTGGAATTGAATTGGGACAACTTTAGATTTAGAAATTATGACTACGCCATTGGAAGATTTATGTGTATTGACCCACTTGCGGAACAGTATTCCCATCAATCGCCATATAACTTTTCAGAAAACAGGGTTATTGATGGAATTGAATTGGAAGGTCTTGAAAGATTATCAGTTCATACACCAGGATGGGCGTATGGTTCAAAATCAACTTTACGAAACGAACATCCAACAGAAGCTCAAATGAAGAGTGCAACGTTTGGAGCATCTTTAAGACATCCAATAGCTGCATTAAATGTAGGCTGGGTTGAAAGAGGCGGCACTAACATTTCTTCTATCTCCGGAAGGCTAGCAAGACATGTCGCAGAAAATGGAAATATGACAAATGTTATTGGTTCTGAAAATAATGCTTTCAGGCACGCGGTATGGTCAGGGTCGATTACAAGTCAATACGGTGAAAGTGCAGCACTGGATATCGGAAATGCACACGAAGGAATACCTATGGGAGCAAGAGAAAATGCACACGTTGATTTTGGCGCACCAGCCCCTACAAATATGGGCGCTGCTGATAGTGTGGTAGATTTCTTAAATAACGCAATCGGTAGGGAGCTCGGAAAAACTATGGGAAAAGATGCTTCTGAATGGGATGTGGCAGTTCAAGTTTTAGGTATTCAATTAAATGAAGGATTATGGACGGTAAGCTCTGATAAAGATGGAAATATTATTATTGCAAGAACTAAAATTTCCCAAAAACAGTATGATGCTGCTATGAGAATACTACAAACTTTAGATAGGGATGGAATGAACGATGCTGACAGAGAAGATTTAGAAAATAGACAATAATAAACGAATATGAAATTACTTAAAATATTATTGTTAGTATTACTAACATATATTGTATTTAGCTGTGTCGAGGAAAAAAAATTTGATTCTGAAAAATGGAAACTCTGGACAGAATCCGAAAGTAGTCCAAACCTAAGATGGAAAATGTGTGAGAGTTTATTAAAAGACTATAATTTAAAGGGATTTAATAAGCAGAAAATTATTGAATTGCTTGGAAAGCCGAATAATGAAATGGGGAGTGTATATTACTATTCATTAGGAAATGTTGAAAGCGGTATTGATACAGGAACAATGGTAATCAAATTTAAAAATGATATTGTTATAAGTGTTGATGTGATAAGAGGTTGATTAATGTACTTTTTGGCCTCAAACACGAAAACTACGCCAGTGAACGTTTTGAACGTGTTAAAGAACCCAACGGCGATTTATACGTAATACAACCTACGGAAAGACGGGAATGGCAGTATAAGTACAACGGAAAAGAGTGGCAGGATGAGTTGGGACTTAACTTTTACGATTACGGCGCAAGGAATTACGATGCGGCAATTGGTAGGTGGATGAATGTGGATCCGTTGGCGGAAGTGAGCAGAAGATGGAATCCATACAACTATTGTTATAATAACCCTGTATTTTTTATTGATCCGGATGGCAGGTACACCACATCTGCTATTGAATACTTAACGTTCTCTTCTGGTAGAGAATCGAAAAACGGTGGAGAATATGTAAAACAAAGTGAATTAAATTTTACATCGACGGTTGTAGATCAAAAGGGAAAAATTATCGATTACAAAGATGATGGTGACAATAATATTTATCTAAACGAAAGAGGTGGATTAGTAGTTGGAAAAGAAAGAAAAGGAGTTAAATATACGCCTGGTTTAACCGTAGCGCGTGCAGATTTACTTGAGGACTTCAATTATACTAATGGTTTTATTACAGATATTAGTAGAATTAATGCAGCAAAAAAAGCAGGTAAAAATCCAAATGCAAGAATAGCAAATTGTCCTTTATGTAGTTCTAGAAGGTGTAATGGTGCAAGTCATACTTCAACTAGTCGGGCGATAATAAAAGGAGTTCAGGGTATGACAACTCCTGGCGCTTTAATGATTGGCGGTGCTACGCACTGGATAGAAAAAAGTCCTTGGGGATGGTTTGGGGCATTTGCACAACCATATTTGGATGATGGATATGACCAGTATGAGGAATATAATAATCAATTAGAAAAAGCAAAGAGAAATAAAAAATAAGTTATGGAAAAGGAGACATCTAAACCAAAAAAAATATTATCTTTTCTAAAGAAAAATGGATTGTTGATTATATGGATATTGGCAGGTCTTCTAATTATTTACACAAAAGATAAAGAGTTTACATTATCAAATATAACTATAAGTATTTTTATATCAATTATGCTTTATGGTATCTTTATCTGGGGTTATAAGAAATAAAAAATCATTATGTAGTTTAATATTTATACAACAAATATAAGTACAACCGATCGCGCGGATTTACTCCGTCTGTTTGGCTAAAGCCTCGGGTGCAATCCGTGCGACAGCTCGAAAACATGTTTTAACTAGCACTCACGCCTAGCCCCGATTGCAGCGGCAGCCCGGAGAAAAAACAGCTTGACGGAAGCGAGGCTGTGGTGGCGACCCAAGAAGCCCACCGCAGTGCGACTGAAGGCAGCTGGTTTTTTGAGGACTATAGCGGAAAGCGGGATTGGCTACAGAGACGAAAGCAATAGAGAAATGATTGTATTAGGAACTTATCAAACTGAAACATATTCTCCCGGTTCTGACACCTATGGGATAAAAAATAACTCACAAATAATTAAAAGATATCATAATCATCCTCCACGGCAGGTCTCTAGTAGCGAAGTATATCACATGGGTGCAGATGCTCACTAGGCTGTAAAAGGAAAGACGACATTTCCTAATTATGTTTTTTATCCTAAGTCAACAAATCTTTATAATGTTACGCAAAACGCCATTGAATTTGTCCAAAAAATCAATAACGATTATAAAAAATTGAAACAATGAAAAAAATGACCATATTTCTATTATTTATAATTTGTATTTCTTGCAAAGAATCAAAGAAAAAGGAAATCGAATATATATACGAGCAGTTGAATACTGAATTATACAATGTGATTTTAGCGTATCAGACAAAAGTAAAAATTCCAAAAAATAGAAATAAAGAAATTAGTCCAAGAGTTAAAAGTATTGAATCCGCTCTAATTTATGTATATGAAGTTAAATTCATAATTCAAGATAAAGATACTATTGCGAGTATTGCATTGCGTTCAGGAGGAATAAATCAATATTATGATACAAAAATCCCTAAGAATGAGAAAATTTATG
>JAIXTU010000423.1 GCA_027483785.1 Flavobacterium sp. | reverse complement strand
GTAAGTTGTCGAGAAATTATCAAAACTAAACCGCGGCGAATTTTGCGGATCTTTCGTAATTACGTTAATCAAACCTCCCATCGATTCACTTCCGTATAAGGCTGCTGCTGGACCGCGAACTACTTCAATACGATCGATCATTGCTGCGGGAATACCCATCAAACCATAAACCGTTCCCAGCGCACTAACAATTGGCATACCGTCGATGAGAATTTGTGTGTACGGACCCGGTAATCCGTTAATTCTGATATCGCCTGTGTTGCAAACTGCACAGTTAACCTGCGGACGAATGCCGTTTACTTGTTGCAAACCTTCAAACAAATTGGCATTCGGAGTCTGTTTCAAAAAAGCGCCCCGATAAACCTCAACCGGAACCGGACTCTTCATTCTGCTCACTGGCGACAAAGTACCGGTAACCACAACTTCATTCAAATTCTCGGCTTGGGCAGAAGTTAGTCGCACTTCATTAAAAATGGTTGCATCCAAAAAAATCGTCTCTCGCAAAGACTTGTACGTAAATTGAAAAGCCGTTGCGGCAGAGCTAAAATCAAAAGTACCGTTCGTGTCGGTCTTTGCAACAAATACCGAATCGGCATAAATTTCAACACCACCTTGCAAAACCGAATCCAAATAAACCACGCCACGGTACTGTTGTCCAAAAACAACTCCGGTTACAAACAAAAACAGCAACGCGATTTTATTCTTCATAAAAATATTTTTAGACAAATCTAAAAATAGATTTCCATTTGTCAAATTATTTCTATATTTGTTTAGAATAGTGAAGTTTATGTCGAAATCATTAGAGGAAGTTCACGAGTCGGTTCAAACCCGAACCACCGGAAATTTTTACCGGCGTATTTTAGCTTTTTTCGGTCCGGCGTATCTAATTAGTGTTGGATATATGGATCCGGGTAATTGGGCCACCGACATTGCTGGGGGCAGTCAATTTGGCTACTCGCTGTTGTGGGTTTTACTGATGAGCAACATCATGGCGTTGCTGTTACAAAGTTTAAGCGCTCGTTTAGGGATTGTAACCCGACGCGATTTGGCCCAAGCTTCTCGCGAAACTTATTCGAAACCTGTAAACTACGTTTTGTATTTTCTCGCCGAAGTAGCTATTGCCGCCTGCGATTTAGCTGAAGTTTTAGGGATGGCTATCGGATTAAACTTGCTTTTTGGTATACCTTTATTCGAAGGCGTGATTATTACCGTTCTCGACACGTTTTTGCTGCTTTTCCTTATTCATAAAGGAATTCGAAAAATGGAAGCTTTTATTATTGCTTTGGTGGGAATAATTGGTTTGTCGTTTTTATTCGAGATGATTTTTGCTGCACCCGATGTTCGTCAAGTAATTCGCGGATTGATTCCAGGAATTCCGAACGAAACTGCCCTGTATATTGCCATTGGAATCATCGGCGCAACAGTTATGCCTCATAATCTATATTTACACTCGTCTTTGGTGCAAACTCGAAAATTCGATCGCAGTTCAGAAGGCATCAAACGTGCGTTGAAATACAATTTTATCGATTCGGCGATTGCGCTAAATCTTGCATTTTTTGTAAACGCGGCAATTCTAATCTTAGCAGCAACCACCTTCTACAAAAATGGTTATTTCGAAGTAGCTGAAATTCAAGATGCTTATCGCTTTCTCGAACCGTTGCTAGGCACCGAATGGGCTCCAATACTTTTTGCCGTTGCTTTAATTGCCGCCGGACAAAGTTCAACGATAACCGGAACGCTCGCGGGGCAAATCATTATGGAAGGATATCTCAACTTACGTATTCAGCCCTGGGTGCGAAGAATCATCACCAGACTTATTGCCATCGTTCCAGCACTCATTATTATCAGTGTTTTTGGTGAAGAAGTTACAGGAAAAATGCTCATATTCAGCCAAGTAGTGCTGAGTTTACAGCTCGGATTCGCGATCATTCCGCTCATACATTTCGTGAGCGATCGCACCAAGATGCAAGAATTTGTGATTTCAAAACCTACGCGAATAGCCGCTTGGGTTATCGCCATCATCATTGTTTCGCTAAACGTAAAACTAGTTTTCGAAGAAATATCACTTTGGATTCATGGTGCAACCGACCCTACATGGCTCTACCTTACCGTGGTACCACTCGCATCCGGATTTCTCTTGTTGCTGCTATACATCGCCATTCGTCCGTTGGTGTATCGAAGTCCGCGAACCACAAACAAACACCTTCCCCACTTACAGGATTTAACGTTTGAATCGGCTGCTATTGCCGCACGAAACAAAGTGGCTATTGCTGTCGATTTCAGTAAATCCGATGAAGCTGCAATTAATCATGCCTTAAGAATAGCGGGAACTAACGCCCATTTCACGCTAATTCACGTTGTTGAAACCGTGGGTGCGTTGATGTACGGCTCGGAAACTGCCGACCACGAATCGGCTGCCGATAAAAAACTACTCGACGACTATAAAAAGTTACTCGCTCAAAAAAACATTACCGTCGATGTGCTTTTAGGTTACGGAAAACCCCATCTAGCGCTATCGGAACTTGTAGCCAAGTACGAATTCGACTTACTTGTTATGGGAACGCACGGACATGCGGGCTTTAAAGATTTACTTTTCGGAACCACAATAGACAAGCTCCGACATCGTTTAAAAATTCCGTTGTTTATTGTAAACGCTTAATGTATGACGCTCTCCGAAGAAAACTACTTGAAAGTCATCTATCACCTCAGTGCCGATTTACAGGTGATTTCCACAAATGCAATCGCCGACAAAATGCAAACCAAAGCATCGTCGGCAACCGATATGATAAAAAAACTGTCGGAAAAAGGACTTGTGGCTTACAAAAAATATCAGGGCGTAACTTTAAGCGAAACCGGCGTTCATGCTGCGCGAATGATTGTAAGAAAACACCGCTTATGGGAAGTTTTCTTAGTCGATAAATTGGCTTTTGCCTGGGACGAAGTACACGAAATTGCCGAACAACTCGAACACATCCAATCCGAAGAACTCATCAATAAACTCGACGATTTTCTCGGAAATCCGATTGTCGATCCACACGGCGATGCCATACCCGATCGAACCGGAAAAATGACGCTTACCAAACAACGCGTCTTGGCAGATCTTCCCGAAGGCGACGGCGGACATTTAGTAGGCGTAAAAGATTCCTCCGCGGCATTTCTTCAATACCTCGACAAACAACAACTCACACTCGGAAGTCGCATTCAAGTTCTCGAAAAAGAAGCCTTCGACGAATCGATGGTGCTCGACGTAAATGGCAGTCAGAAATCCGTTTCTCAAAAAATCGCACGACAACTATTGCTCGACTAACTAAAGATTCGCAAGCTAGATTTCTTAAAATTATATCAAACTTTCTGAAATTGAAGCAATCGATTGTACCTTTATACACTAAAAAGAACAATTCTATGCGAAAACTTTACCTTCTTTTAATTGTATTTGCAACAACAATCCAAGCACAAACCGTGAGCGTACAGCAGTTCGCAACGGGCTTAAACTCGATTGTTGATATTGCCAATTGCGGCGACGACCGTTTATTCGTGGTGCAACAAAATGGTATTATTCGAGTATTAAACAGCAACGGAACAGCCGTTTCGGGAAACTTCTTAAATATCGCTTCTCTAATTTCCACCGGTGGAGAACGTGGTTTGCTCGGTATTGCTTTCCATCCAAATTATGCAACTAACGGCTTCTTTTTCCTAAACTACACCAACACTTCGGGCGATACCGTTATTGCGCGGTATACTGTAAATCCGAATAACCCAAACCAAGCATTATCTAACTCGGCGGTAACAGTACTCACAATCGACCAACCATTTAGCAATCACAACGGCGGCACCTTAAAATTTGGTCCAGACGGTATGTTGTACATTGGCATGGGCGATGGCGGTAGTGGCGGCGATCCCAATAATTACGCACAAAACATCAACTCTTTGCTCGGTAAAATGCTGCGCATAAATGTCGACACACTTCCCTACACCATTCCGGCCGACAATCCGTTTGTAGGTGTTGCCGGCAGCGACGAAATTTATGCAACCGGTTTGCGAAATCCTTGGAAATTTTGCTTCGATTACGAAACCGGCAACTTATGGATTGCCGATGTTGGGCAACAAAATATCGAAGAAATCAACAAAGAGTTGTACTCTGTCGGCGGACTCAATTACGGCTGGCGGTGCTATGAAGGAAACAACGCATACAACACCAGTGGCTGCGTTGCGCAAAGTGCACTCACCTTTCCCGAGGCTGTTTATCCGTCTACAAACAACACAAACGAATGCTCAATTACAGGAGGTTACGTGTATCGCGGTACGCAATATCCGAGTTTTGTAGGCTTGTATTTTTTCACCGACTATTGTTCGGGGCGTATTGGTACGATCGATGCAAACGGAACGCTCACTTGGCGAACAACAGGCAACGAAAATTACTACACTACTTTTGGCGAAGACCTTAATAAAAACCTCTATGTAGCAGGCGGCGGAACCATTTTTAGAGTAATCGACAGCGCTTTGAGCATCGAAGAAAATAAAACTATAGATGTTAAGGTACTTCCTAATCCAACCTCCGATTTTCTGCAAATCGACGCCAACGACCAAGCTTTTCCAGCACAGCTAAAAGTTTTCGACTTGAACGGAAAACTGCTGTTCGACGGTAGTTATCAAAAAAATCAGTTGGTTTCAGTTTCGGGCTGGTCGGCAGGCTATTATGTGGCACAGCTCACTTTAGCTAACGGCCAAGAATCGACTTTAAAGTTTAGCAAGAAGTAAACAAATAATACCTTTTATTTGGGCGCGCCGGCGAAACAATTCGTCGCTGCGCCCAATTTATTTACCGCCGTCACGTGTTCCGCTGTATCTTTTGGGCTAACCTTTAGTGGAAATTCATAACGCCCAAAAGGATGCCGCTGCACCCGTTCGCGCGAGAAAGAATTGGAAATAGAAAGAAGTTAAAAAAGCGAAAAAATAGAAAGAAACGAAAGAAGGCCTTCGAGACGCTAAGTTACCGATGGAGCACAATGTTCCACAAAGTTTTGCACAAAGTACACCATGTTGCTTTCGACAAGCTGCCTTCGACAGGCTCAGGCTCCGACGATACGTGGGTTGGTGAGGGAACATGAAACGTTAAGTAGTAAACTCATCAAAGTCTTAATACTTAATACTTAATACTCCAATCTTAATACGAAAAAAGCTTTGCGAACTTTGCGTAAAACTTTGTGCACTTTGCGGTTACCCTTGAATAAGTTCAGGTACATACGAATTGTGGGTTAGGAAGAAAAACACGATACGCTAAGTGGAGAACGTCACGATTCCGATTGCTTTAAGAACTAAGATCCCAAAAAAACTACTCGCCCTCAAAAATTCGTTTGAAGACAAAGATCGCTCCTGCGGGTTGCCAAAAAACTAAAAATCAAATATTCTGCGGAATGCTGTCGTGTATTTGCGTAGGCTGATTGTCGTTCCAGATGCTAGCAATATCGGTTGCTACTGCGGCGCCACTTCCGGCTGCAATACTTAGCTGACTTCGGTGACCGGCTAAGGTTCCAGCTACATACAAGCCGTCTGCGACCCAATGATCTTGATTTTTAAGGGCAATTCTTCGCTTTTCGGCTTTAGATTTCGGGTGTGGTATCACGTAATCTTCCAAACCCGCAATAACAAAAGCGGAGGCCGAACCTACAGCGACTACCACTTGGCGGGCTTCAAAAATCTCGTCGGCCGATTGGATTACAATAAATCCATCGATAGACTTAGAAAGTGCCAATATCTTTTGATCGGGAATTTGCGTCACTTTGGGATATTGCGTTGAAAGGTGTTCAAGCGAGGAGCGCATCAGCTCTTGCCCAGTTGTTCCGGGCGGAATTCCGTATGCGTTATTATACAAGCCATTTTGCAAAGACGAGGCCTTTTGGTGCGTAAACAAGGCTACCGTTTTTCCGTTTGCAAATGGTTTTTCAAGAGCTGAACCGAGTACGAGTGCACAAGAAACACCAGCTACTCCACCGCCAATAATTGCTACGTCGTAAATCATTTCTATTCTTTTGATCTTTCTTCGATGTTTTTAGACATTCTAAAAATCACCAAAATTAAGACCGCGCATATGGAAGCAGCTATACCAATAATGCCGATAGCGCTGTCTCCCGAAAAGGGATTTTTCAAGTCAAGTAATGAAATATTAACTGCAATTAAGGCTACAGCTATTACAATCAAAACGTTGATAAAAACTTTCATCATTAATCAATTTCAGAGGGCGAAAATACCAAATCCATTTGTTACAGAAACAGTCCTTTAACATTAGCGGCGAATAATTTAACAGCAATTGCAAGTAATACCACGCCAAAAGTTTTGCGAACCACGCCTAAACCGTTTTTTCCGAGTAAGCGCTCGATTTTGCTACTGGATTTCAGAACGATATAAACCACAACGATATTAAGTAAAATTGCGATGATGATATTTAGTGTTGCGTATTGCGCGCGCAATGAAAGTAAGGTTGTCATGGTTCCAGCCCCGGCAATCAGCGGGAACGCAATCGGAACAATAGATGCCGATGACGACTCTTCGTCGCGGTAGATACGGATACCTAAAATCATTTCCAAAGCCAAGAAAAACAGCACAAAAGAACCGGCTACAGCAAAGGAATTCACGTCTATTCCAATGAAATTAAGCAACTCTTCTCCGACGAATAAAAAGGTAATCATGATCAAGCATGCGACAATCGACGCTTTTTCGGACTCGATATGTCCGTGTTTAGCCCGTAGGTCGACAATAACGGGTACTGTACCCACCACATCAATGACGGCGAAAAGCACCATTCCGACCGTTAAAATCTCTCGTATATCCAACATAGCCCTATTTTTTGTGCAAAGTTACGATGTATACAACTGTTAAAAATTAAGCATTTGTTAAAAAATAAACAGAAAAAAGCGCTTATGCGTGTAAAAAACAAAATCGAAACAAAACAATAGAGACAAATTCTGCGATTTATTCATTTATAGAAATTCACAATATGTTTCTTTGAAAGTAATGATTTCGAAATATTAAAAATCAAGTACAAACGAAACAGATTTTTTGCCGCAAGCTTGTTAAGCACTAGGTATGTACTACTTTTGCAAACGAAAAAAGGGCAACAAATAGTAAGAAAAGTTGCAGTGAAATAAAAATTTGATGTTCCAACTTGGAAAAACAATTGTTAGCGAACGGATTTTAGAAAAAGATTTTGTTTGCAACTTATCGGCTTGCAAGGGCGCCTGCTGTGTTGATGGCGATGCCGGTGCGCCGCTATTGGCGGAAGAAGTTGAAATTTTGAAAAACGTCTATCCACAAGTCAAAAACCTTTTGCGTCCGGAAGGAATTGCTGCAATAGAAGCAATCGGAACTTCCACAATTGGAACCGACGGAACCCTAGAAACACCTCTAATTGATGAAAAAGACTGTGCTTACGTGATTTTCGATGGGGAAACGGCGCTTTGTGGCATCGAACAAGCTTACAATCAAGGTTTAATTTCTTGGAAAAAACCCGTTTCTTGTCACCTCTACCCTATTCGTGTTAAAGATTTTTCTGAATTCTCGGCCGTAAACTACGACGAATGGGAAATTTGCGATCCGGCTTGCGAACTGGGTGCTGAATTAAAAGTTCCGGTATACAAATTTGTAAAAGAGGCCTTGATTCGCAGATTTGGGGAAAACTGGTATTTGGAGCTAGAAAAAATTGCCGAAGAATACTTGAAAAAATAAGTAATGAGCTTTTGCTTTTCTATTGAAAAAAGAGTCTGGAATTTCTGAAAGCAACGGGCTGAAGTCAGATTTTTAACGCGCAACCGCCTAACAAACAGAATGTTAATTTTCACAGTTTCCACCTTCTCGGCGAAAGCCTCTTGTTAAAAACTACAGCTGTTTGTGGATAAGTTTGGCTTTTTTGAGACGTTGTAAATGACAATCTTTGTAACTCAACTTTTGAATCATTCAACTCAAAATTTTGCCCGAAAAAGGTATAGAAAGCTAAAAGATATGGAGCCTATTTTGCAAGAAAACAAGAATCGATTTGTTATTTTTCCAATCAAACACCACGATATTTGGGACTGGTACAAGAAAATGGAGGCGAGTTTTTGGACTGCCGAAGAAATTGATTTGTCTCAAGACCTTAACGATTGGAACAATAAACTCAACGAAGATGAGAAGTACTTTATTAAGCACATTCTCGCTTTTTTTGCTGCTTCCGACGGTATTGTGAATGAAAATTTGGCTGAGAATTTTGTGAATGAAGTGCAATATCCTGAGGCGAAATTTTTCTATGGATTTCAGATCATGATGGAGAACATTCACAGCGAAACTTATTCGTTGTTGATTGATACCTATGTTAAAGATGAGTACGAAAAAAATCAGCTTTTCAATGCCATCGAGGTATTTCCCGCTATTCGCAAAAAAGCGCAATGGGCTTTACGCTGGATTAAATCAGACTCTTTTGCGGAGCGCCTAATTGCATTTGCTGCTGTGGAAGGAATTTTCTTTTCTGGTGCGTTCTGTTCTATTTACTGGCTCAAAAAACGCGGACTCATGCCGGGGCTTACTTTTTCAAACGAATTGATTTCTCGCGACGAAGGTGTACACTGTAATTTTGCGGTTCATCTTCACAATCATCACTTAATTAACAAAGTTTCTAAATCTCGAATCAAAGAAATTATTGTTGAAGCACTAGATATCGAAAGAGAATTTGTTACTGAATCGTTGCCAGTTAGCTTAATTGGCATGAATGCAGGATTAATGACACAATATTTGGAATTTGTTGCCGACCGTTTGCTGGTAGATTTGGGTTGCGAACGTGTTTACAACACTTCAAATCCATTCGACTTTATGGATATGATTTCCCTACAAGGAAAAACCAATTTCTTCGAAAAGAAAGTGGCCGAGTATCAGAAAGCCGGAGTTATGTCGAAAGAAACCGAAACGCAAAAAATTTCATTCGACGCCGATTTTTAAAAACTGTTGCCTAAAAGCAACTACTCAATAGCTCAAACCAATACAAACCTAGGTCGGCAAAAACCGGCCTAAAAAACTGTTATCCTATGTATGTAATAAAGCGAGACGGTCATCGTGAACCGGTGATGTTCGATAAAATCACCGAAAGAATTAAAAAACTTTGTTACGGTCTAAACGAATTAGTTGATCCTGTTAAAGTTGCTATGCGTGTTATCGAAGGTTTGTACGATGGCGTAAGCACATCGGAACTCGATAATTTAGCTGCGGAAACTGCCGCATCAATGACGGTATCACATCCAGATTACGCGCAGCTTGCCGCTCGTGTAGCGATATCAAACCTTCATTCCAACACTAAAAAATCGTTCTCAGAAACTATGAACGAAATGTATCATTACGTTAATCCGCGCACAGGAAAACCGTCGCCGCTGATTGCTGATGATGTACATCGTGTGATCATGGAAAATGCAGAATTTCTGAATTCCCATGTGATTTATACCCGCGATTTTAACTACGACTACTTTGGTTTTAAAACTCTTGAGCGATCGTACTTGCTAAAAATCAATGGGAAAATCGTTGAACGCCCGCAGCAGATGCTCATGCGTGTTGCTGTCGGAATTCATCTCGACGACTTACAATCGGTGATTGAAACTTACGATTTGATGTCGAAGAAATTCTTCACACACGCAACACCTACCTTATTCAATGCAGGAACACCGAAACCTCAAATGTCATCTTGCTTTCTATTAACGATGAAAGACGACAGTATTGATGGCATTTACGATACGCTGAAGCAAACTGCGAAGATTTCGCAATCGGCAGGCGGAATTGGTTTATCTATTCACAATGTGCGTGCAACGGGCTCTTATATTCGAGGCACAAATGGCACATCAAATGGAATTGTACCGATGTTACGCGTTTTCAATGACACAGCGCGTTACGTAGATCAAGGAGGAGGAAAGCGCAAAGGTAGTTTTGCAATTTACTTAGAGCCTTGGCATGCGGATGTATTCGATTTCTTAGATTTAAAGAAGAATACCGGTAAAGAAGAAATGCGTGCGCGCGACTTATTTTTTGCGATGTGGACGCCCGACTTGTTTATGAAACGCGTGCAAGAAGACAGCACTTGGACGTTAATGTGTCCGAACGAATGCCCAGGATTATACGACATATACGGCGAAGAGTTTGACGCCTTGTATACCAAATACGAAGCGGAAGGCAAAGGCCGCAAAACAATAAAAGCCCGTGAGTTGTGGGAGAAAATTCTTGAATCGCAGATAGAAACAGGTACACCTTACATGTTGTACAAGGATGCGGCGAACAGAAAGTCGAACCAGAAAAATCTTGGTACCATTCGTTCATCGAATTTGTGCACGGAAATCATGGAATACACCGCAGAAGATGAAATTGCCGTGTGTAATTTAGCTTCGATTTCTTTGCCGATGTTTGTTGAGAACGGTACTTTTAATCACGAATTGCTCTATAAAGTAACGAAACGCGTAACGCGAAACCTGAACAAAGTAATTGATAGAAATTACTACCCGGTTCCAGAAGCAGAAAATTCAAACATGCGCCACCGACCTGTTGGTCTAGGAGTTCAAGGTTTGGCCGACGCTTTTATTTTATTGCGTTTGCCTTTTACCAGCGACGAGGCGAAGAAGCTCAACCAAGAAATTTTCGAAACGCTTTATTTTGCTGCAGTAACGGCTTCTATGGAATTGGCGAAAGAAGAAGGTCCGTACGAAACGTTTGCGGGTTCTCCGATTTCTCAGGGTGAATTCCAATACAATCTGTGGGGTCTGAAAGATACCGACTTATCAGGTCGTTGGAATTGGGAATCACTGCGTAAGGAAGTTATCGAACATGGCGTGCGCAACTCCTTATTAGTTGCACCAATGCCAACGGCTTCTACTTCGCAAATTCTTGGAAACAACGAAGCGTTTGAGCCTTACACGTCGAATATTTATACACGTCGCGTATTGTCTGGCGAGTTTATTGTAGTTAACAAGCACTTGTTGGAAGATTTAGTAAAACGCAGTCTTTGGAACGAAGAATTAAAGCAAGAAATTATGCGTCACAACGGTTCGGTGCAACACATCGATCGTATTCCGCAAGACTTGAAAGATTTGTATAAAACAGTTTGGGAAATGTCTATGAAAGACATAATCGATATGTCGAGACACCGCGGATATTTTATCGATCAGTCGCAATCGTTGAACTTATTTATGCAAGACGCTACGTATGCTAAATTAACGTCTATGCATTTTTACGCTTGGCAATCGGGCTTGAAAACGGGAATGTATTATTTACGTACCAAGGCGGCTGTAGATGCTATTAAATTTACGCTTAACAACGACAAAAAAGCAGAACCGATTGCAGTTACTGCCGAAATAGCTTCAGGTGGTGCTGCCGAGAGTATTGCGGCCGATGAATTTAAAGCAATGATTGAACGTGCTAGAAATGCCGAACCAGATGATTGTGAAATGTGCGGCAGCTAAAGTTTGATTTTCTGTTCAAGTTTTTATAAAAAATCCCCGTTAGTAAGTGCTAACGGGGATTTTCATTTATACCAAACCTAGTCGTCTTGACTCGGCTACTAATTCTGGGTCGCCACCTTTTTTAATGCAGAGGTAATCGCGAATTTGCGCTTTCCGCTTTTCAATAGTCGATTGAGACACGTTCATCAGTTCAGCCAAATTTTTAGTACGTATGCCTTGGCTTAGATAGAAGATAATTCTTCGGTTGTAAAAGTCGAGCACGTGTTCTCTCTCCGCCATATCCTTCATGCATTCGATAGCAGTACGTGTAAAGAACTGCTTTTCTTGCATCATTTCGTGAACGGCTAAGGCGAGCGTTGTTGAGTTTACGTCGCTTTTAACTAACAATCCATTGAGGTCGTATTTTTTTGTTAGTTGAAACAAAATCAGATATTCGGTATGTGTAGTTAGCACAGCTATTTTGGTTGAGATAGCTTTTTTCTGAATGATTTCGATGAGGTCGGTTCCGTCTTCAAGGCCAAGATCAAGCGCGGCAGGCATTCGTTTGTCTACAAAAACGATATCATAGTCGGAAATTCGTTTTTCATCATTTACAATTTTGTAAGCTGATTTCAAATCGTACGCAGCATCAAAAGTCACTTCATAACCATACGGATTGGATTGTAAAGCGACTTTACATCCTTCAACTTGCAAAGGATGATCGTCAATAAATAAAATCTTGATGTTCATGGTTGATTGTTGTTTGGTTTTGGTTAATAAATGCATCAGGTACCACCATTCTCAAATGAAAACCTTTACCTACTCCGGTATTGATCTCAAATGTAGCAGAAATTTCGTTACCCCGAACAAGGACATTTGATAAGCCTTTGTTGGGTTTTGGTATTTTTGGAAAATCAAAGCCTTTGCCGTCGTCGCCGTAAGAAAAAACAAATTTTTGGTCTTCGGTCGCTTCCAGCGAGAGTCGCACGCAGGAGGCTTCAGCGTATTTTAAGGTATTCGTGAGCAGTTCTTGAACGATTCTGTAGGTATGCACTTTAACTATTGGGTTTAGTGCGTCGAGATTAACCTCATCGTCGATGTGCAGTTTGATGTTGAAATCGACATCTTCTGAAAATTCCTCAATAAAGCGGTGCAACACTGTGGATATTTCTCCATAAGCTTCCGATAATTCTCGGAATTGATCGGAGGTAGATCTTCTAATTTCGGAGTTGAGCACATCGAGACTTTTCACTTTCTTGACATACTTGACTCGTTTATCTTCGGGAACTGACGGACTAAATTTCAGTAACGCAAGTTTCAGACCCGTCATTTTTCCCAAAACATTATCGTGAAGTTCCCGCGCGATTCTGTTTCGTTCAATAGTTAATCCTGAATGTACACCAATGTGCACGTGAGTTCCTTTCGGTCGGTTTTTTCGTGGGTCGAATTTTGGGAGGGGTTTAAATCTGTTCCATAAAAGATAACCAACTATAAGTATCAATGAAGAAAAAAGCGCAACTATTGACCACAAAACAAACTTATCCATCTTCTTATTCAAACGATTATTCTCGCCTACTATTTCATTATAGCTAAGATAAATGGCGGCAGCTGCGTCTCGGTTTCTGTTTATTTTCTTTTGTACGGAATCTGCCACTGATATTGTTTCTAAATAATTTTCTCTTTCAAGTAATGAGCCTAAAGTTGAACAGAAATACTCCTGTTTTGCTTTCGAATACAAATCCAAATACTCATTTTTCTTCGAAATATCCATTGCATTTTTTGCGAAAATTCTTGCACTATCGCATCGATTTTGCTTGTTATATATCCTCGCTAAATTTATCATGGTGTTGGTAGCAAAGTAATACAAGTTATTCTTGACTTTAAATCTCATCGATTCCTTTATAAACTTAATCTCCTCATCAGTAAGTTTCTGAAGAGGTTTAAGCAGTAAAATATTCGTTCTTGTTGTAAAATTTTTTTCCACGTCGGGAACAGTTTCTTGCAATCTCAATGAAGATTCATATTGCTTTTTAGCTTCTAATAAATCTCCTTTTTCCTCGGCAAGCAACCCAAAATTATTGAGCACTGTGTATAATTCGTCATTAATTCCTTCCTCAGCCCTTTCTTCAGCAATAATCTTAGCTTTTTCAAGATATGTTTTTGCAAGACTCAACTCAGACAACTTTATTGCAACTAAAGCTGAGAAATTATACCAATCAAAAATATATACCTTGGGGACGTCTGATGCATCTACAAATTTCAATTTTGCTAAAACTTGCAAAGCGGAGTTATAATCATTAACTTCATAAAGGGATTCAGATAATGCGAGAGCGATTTGAAATTTCAGCTTATTATCTTCGATTAAATCCAATTTTTTTTTTTTTTTTTTAAGGTTTTTAATTGCTAGCATCACATCTCCATCTTCTTGCGCTCTAAGACCCAGTAAATAAGATAGATGAACAGAATGGCTACTAGACTCAAAAGGCACAACATTCTTTTCAAGTATCCCTAATACCTTTTTAAAATTTTCAATGTCAGAATTTACATAAAATTTTCTTGCAATTTTAAAAGCAATCACCCCTGAAAGACTGTCAAAAGATGAATTAATAATTAATTCCTTTGCTTCATCTAGAATTCTCTTTTCATTAGTTGTATTTAAGTCTTCTAGACTCGATAAAAGTTCAACTTTCTTCCTATCTGAATCAATCCTATTCAATAATTCAAACCTTGGAAAGATGTAATAAATCAATACAGAGAAAAACATAATTCCTAAAAACAAAGAAATTACTAATTTTATTTTCGTTAAAAAAGGTAATTTACTTTTTTCCATACAGCTAAGTTAACTAACGCCTTTTTCACTCGATTACGGTTTTTCCGTAAATCTTTCTATTTTTACAAAAATCATCAAAAATCATTGCAAACATTTGTCATAGGCGATATTCATGGGGCGTTAAAAGCACTTGAAGAACTGCTGCAACAGCTAAATCTTCAGGAACAAGACACTTTGATTTTTCTGGGAGACTATGTTGATGGATATAGCGATTCGCCTGCTGTCCTCGATTATTTAATTCAACTTGAACACGAGCAGACCTGTGTTTTTCTCCGAGGAAACCACGACGAACTTTTGCTAAATTGGCTCAATAAAGGCGCTGAGAATACGCTCTGGTTGCAACACGGCGGATTGAGTACAGTAGAAGCTTATAAAAATACTACCTCAAGCACCAAACTCAGCCACCGCGATTTCTTGGAGCGATTGAAACCTTACTACCTAGAAAACAATAGATTATTTGTTCACGCCGGTTTTACCAATTTAAAAGGAGTACAGTACGAAATAGATTCGCGACCCTTTTCATGGGATCGTACATTATGGGAACTTGCTCTTAGTGTAGATACTAATTTAGCTGTAGACTCAAACAGATATCCCAAACGACTAAAACTGTATCAAGAAATTTACATCGGTCATACTCCGGTTACGCAAATTGGCGCTAACAAACCAACAAACTTTGCCAATGTTTGGAATATAGACACAGGAGCTGGTTTTGGAAACTACCTGAGTGCACTTGAAATAAGCTCTAAAAAAATATACCAAAGTTCAAAAATTTCTGACCTTTATCCCTTAGAAACGGGAAGAACTGCCTAATGCGGATAAGCTATGTAATCATAGAGAATGATGTTAAAACTGCTATTCGGATACACGATATCCTTGATGAGCAGGGCGACTTCTTATTTCTTGGCTCTTTTGTTGAGGCAGAAAAAGCGATTCCTACACTTTTAGAAAATAAGCCAGACATTATATTCCTAGGACTACCCGCTGCACTGGATAGCAACCAGACAGAATGGTTTCTGACGGCAGAACTGCGACGCAACCAAATCCCGATTCCGAAAATTGTTGTGCTCAGTGACACACAAGAGTTTGCCTATCAGGCAATTAAAGAAGGAGTTGTTGATTATCTATTAAAGCCCGTAGACACTACTGAGCTGTTAAAATTCATTTCGAAACTACAGTTAAAGGTAGAGTTTACTTCAAATACCCTCTTTCTGAAATCGTATGGCGATTACAGATTTATCAAAATAGCCGACTTATTATACGCTAAAGCTGATAACAACTCAACCGATCTATATCTGACCACCGGGGAGAAGATTGCTGCCTTTAAAACTCTAAAGCACTTCGAAAGGACCTTACCGCCTCAATTTGTCCGCATTCATAACAGCTATATAGTAAACGCACAGTACATCACCCGGATTCACATAGCAAACAACATTTGTTATTTAAAAGGAAGTAAACTGCAACTACCCGTATCAAAATCCTATAAAAACAATCTCGACAGACTTGTTGAGATCATTTTGTCCTTGTAAAACGCAATAAAAACAGCGAAAATCGTTAAAAATCGGGCTGAAAATGTTAAAATTTTAAATTGACCAATCAAAAGCTGTCGATTAGAAAATTTGTTTCCCTACTTACAACCTAAAGGTTGTAAAAGTTTTTGTAATTCTAATGCAGATGTACTTTTGGTACATAATAAAGCAAACAAAATTACAAAAATAACCCCAATTAAAGACATCATGAAAAAGT
>JAIXTU010000254.1 GCA_027483785.1 Flavobacterium sp. | reverse complement strand
GTACCGACGAAGATCAGCTTGGCGCGAGCTACGACGAGCTAGAATGGGCTATGGAAACATCCGGATCAGCATACGATCCGAGTACATTTACCGAACGTCAAGCCACCGTTTTTGCCATTTACACGCGTTTAAACAACGCTAATCATCACAAAATGAACCCGATTCCGGTTTGTGAAATACCTGCTCACTTTAAAAAATAATAACAGCGAATGTTCTTAAAAACATAAAACGACACTTGAACCATGAACGAAGCCACGTCGATTTCAATTGCCATTGCCGATAATCATCCAGTAGTTCACCAAGGTTTAAACGCCTATTTTTCGCAACATCCCAAAATTCAAATCATTGATAATGTAAGTAATTTTCTCCAAGTAGAACCCTTATTGTCGGTTAAAAACATCGATGTATTGGTTTTCGACTTAGAGCTCGATGCGTTAAAGAGCATCAACGAAATAAAACTGTTAGTGAAGCAATTTCCGCACACGCACTTCATCGCTTTCACCAATTTATCGGAAGAAATTTACACGCCCAATGCTATAAAAGCTGGTGTTAGCGCTTTTTTAAATAAGTCGCGTAGTATAGACGATTTGGCGGCGGCCATCCTGCTAGCGCAAGGCGGCAAACAACGCTTCAACGAAAAACTGCTTCAAAAACTGTCGCTCATCGCCAAGCAAAACAAATCGGAACGCATTTACCGCAAATTGTCTACGCGCGAAGTTGAAGTATTGCGCTACCTGAGCCAAGGGAAAAAGAATAACGAAATTTCCAAACTTCTCAGTTTGAACGAAAAAACCATCAGTACCTATAAATTGCGCTTGCTGAACAAACTAGACGTTACCAATTTGGTTGATTTAGTTGATAAAGCGAAAAAATTGGAAATTTTCTAAAATCGCGACAAAACGCGCCCTAATTTGTCGGAAAACGACTTTATGAGTTGCTGGTAATCGATTGTATTTGAAAGAATTTCAGAATTATCAACTGTTGGATCCGGACTTACCTGTATCATTAAATCGGCAATAATTTTATCGACCAAATACCAACGCAACGACAAGATGGTTTCGTTCACGTATTGCGCAATTCCTACTTGTTTCGATTTCACAAAAACATCGCGACTTTCCCAATTGTGCAATTGAATTTTCTCTTCCTCCATTAAAATATCGGCCACTAAAGGCGCATATTCTACAGGCAAATCCGACATAAACTGCTCTGCCGAAAACTTCTCATTTGTAGTTAAATAGGAAATCAGTATGTCGTAAATGGCTCGAAATGTTTCGTTGCTAAAAATAATCTCGTCTTGCTGTAAACTCAAGAAAATGCGTTCGTAAACTTTCGCCTGAGTGAAAATTTGTTTTTCAACCACCTCGCCGTTTTCGGTCGTTTCCAATACATAATCTTCGAAAGTAGCTTCCGATGTCCCGTAAAGCAACAACAACTCGATGATTTTCTTCTCCAAAGTCTCAAGCACATTAATTTTATCGGCTGTGCTAGTACTTTCCGCTTTAACCACTTCGAGCGGCTGACTCTGGTTTTGCTGCTTTTTAAAACTCTCCTTTAAGTCTTTCTGCAACATCTGCGCCAGCGTACTCACCAAAACTTGTTCTGAAATTTCCATGATTTGCGCACATTCCTGCACATATATTTCCCGCTGAATTCGGTCGGGAATTTTGGAAATACTCTGAACGATATCGCGAATCAAATCGGCTTTCTTAATCGGATCGTTTTTCGCTTCCGCCATGAGCAACGAAGCTTTAAAACGAATAAAATCTTTGGCATTCGCTGCAAAATACGCTTCAATTTCTTCTTTCGAATTCTTTCGCGCAAAGCTATCCGGATCTTCGCCGTCTGGAAACGAACATACGCGCACGTTCATGCCTTCTTCCAAAATTAAATCGATGCCGCGCAAAGCTGCTCGCAACCCGGCTGCGTCGCCATCAAACAAAACGGTAATGTTTTTGGTGAGGCGGTTTATCAATCTAATTTGTTCCGAGGTAAGTGCTGTTCCGCTGCTGGAAACCACATTTTCAATACCTGCCTGATGCATTTGAATCACATCGGTGTAACCTTCTACCAAATAACATAAATCTTGCTTGGCAATGGCTTGCTTGGCGTAAAAAATGCCGTATAAAACCTTGCTTTTGTAGTAAATTTCGCTTTCGGGCGAATTCAAATATTTCGCTGCTTTTTTGTCGTTCGTGAGAATTCGTCCGCCAAATCCGAGCGTTCGCCCCGACATACTCAAAATCGGAAACATCACTCTTCCGCGAAAGCGATCAATCAATTCGCCGTTATCTCGAGCAATACTGAGACCAGTACCCACCAAAAAATCCGGATTATAACCCGCTTTTTTCGCAGCTTCACTAAAAGTCGAGTAGCCGTCGGGGTGATACCCTAAAGCAAATTTTTTGATGGTTTCGGTTGTAAAACCACGCTCTTTAAAGTACGTCAAACCAATAGCTTTACCTTGTTCGGATTCGTGCAATTGCGTTTCAAGATACTTTTTGGCGTATTCCGAAACCAAATACAAACTCTCGCGCACATCGGCCGATGCTTTTTCTTCTTCGGTTTCAACTGTTTCTTCAATTTCAATATTGTAGCGCTTCGCCAAATACCGAATGGCTTCCGGATAGGTAAAATGCTCGTGCTCCATCAAAAATGCAACGACATTTCCTCCTTTTCCCGACGAAAAATCCTTCCAAATTTGCTTTACCGGCGAAACCATAAATGAGGGCGAGCGTTCGTTTGAAAACGGACTCAAACCCTTGAAATTACTGCCCGCGCGCTTTAATTGCACGTAATCGCCAATTACTTCCTCGACGCGCGCGGTATCGTAAACTTTATCTATGGTTGCTTTCGAAATCATGGGCGTTAAAGATACAAAGTCGGCAGGTTTTGTATTACGAAATTTTTCGATTGCGCTGCTATTCCTTGGCAAACTACAGCGAAAACGGATGTTTTTATTTTTTGGGCGGCATTTCGCGCTGTTCGTTGCAATAAAATCGCGCGGCCTTGGTTCCGGCAGCTTTTTGCCCAGCTTCCGTTGGTCGCTGTGCAAAAAACGCCGTCACGCGCGGCTGCTGCGCTTTCATTTCCACTGCCATCACGGCCGCGGGTATCGTTACCGAAAAAAAGTTGTTTAAATTCACAGAAAGTTATTTTTAAAAATTTTGTATTTCTAACTTAAACAACTCTATTTCATAGAATTATCCGAGGTAATATTGCAATATTACGTATGTTAAAAATCTACAGCTTTTTCAAGCTATTTTAAGCTAATAAAAACTCCGTCACACACCACCGTCGCGCTTTCATTTCCAATGCCATCACGGCCGCGCGTGTCGACTCTTTAAATCTGTCCCTTAAATTTTCGGAGCGTTATTTTTTTAAAAGATTATTTTTCAATACAAATAATTATCTATCAATTAATTACTTTAGGTAATATTGCAATATTACGTATGTTAAAAAACAGCCGTCAATTTGAAAATTTATCAATTTTTACTATTCATCAACAACGGATCTCGCACTTAAAATAAAATCATTAAAGATTAAAAGCTGCCGTTTTCGCTTACATCATCCACAAAATCTGTCAATTCAGACATTCACAAATATTTAAGTCGCTCATGTAATTCTAAACTTTTACTTTTGCGGTAATTTTAGAGCTGTGCAAACATTTTTTTCGATTGCTGAATTTCAGAGTACCCGACCGTTGTTACTAACAGTGGGCACTTTCGACGGTGTACATCTCGGGCATCAGGTTATTTTATCGCAAATTGCCGCCGAGGCAGAAGAACATGGTTTGGCTTCGGCTGTTCTTACGTTTAATCCACATCCGCGCATGGTTCTAAAACCCAACGAACCCATGTTTTTGCTGCAAACCATCGAAGAAAAACAAGCCGCTATTGCCGATTTGGGAATCGATTACCTTATTGTTCAGCCGTTTGATGCCGCTTTCTCCGAACTCGATGCCGAAACGTATGTAAAGCAACTTCTCGTTGATAAACTGCAGGTTTCGAAAATGCTCGTTGGTTACGATCACCGTTTTGGTGCTAAACGGCAAGCTGATTATTCCGATTTACAGCGATTTGGCGCACAATACGGCTTCGAAGTCGAGGAATTGTCGCAACAAACCGTCGATGCTCTTACGATTAGTTCAACTGAAATTCGAACAGCGCTGCTTTCCGGACAAGTTGCACTAGCCGAAAAGTTGTTGGGACGCCCGTACGACTTTACCGGAACGGTGGTGCATGGGAAAAAACTGGGTCGTACCATTGGATATCCGACGGCAAATATCGAAATAACCGACTTCCACAAATTAGTTCCCGGCTTAGGAATTTATGCTGTTATCTCTGAAATAGACGGCCAAATGGTGAAAGGAATGATGTCTATAGGAACCAACCCCACTGTGGGCGGTCAAACACGAACTATCGAAATCTACTATTTCGATTTTGAGGGCGACTTATACGGCAAAACCATTACCACCTATTGTTTAGGTTACCTCCGTGCCGAAGCTAAATTTGAATCGTTAGAGCAGCTCAAAGCAGCCCTCGAGCAAGATGCCGACGATTCGTACGCGGTTTTTAATGAAAAGGGAATTCACTGAAAAAGGCGTAAAACACGGCTTTTACAACGACTTTTAAATATTCCGCGAAAGCGCGACTAATCAAAAAACAGCATTCCTAAACGATTACATCTTTCTTAAATTAAAGAAAATCAGGTTTTTGTATGCTTGCTTTTGATTACCTTTAGATAGAAAATAACGTCTAATCTAAAAATCGTTGCATTATGAATACGAAAAGAGTGATTGGAAATGGTGTTCTGATTTTCCTAGGAATAGGAATTTATTTCTTGTTGATGGAAGCTTTGGGCTTGTCGCGAGAATTTTATCTACGGGTTTTAAACCTCTTCATTGTTATTTACGGCGTTAATAAAACCCTTCGTGAAAATATAATTTCGGGTGTTCGCGGGTACAACACCAATTTGCTGGCTGCTATTACCACCTCGATGGTTGGTGCTGTTTTAAGTGTGAGTGCACTGTTAACCTATATCTATTTCAAAGGCGGCGAAGTTTATTTAGAGTCGCTATCCGATGCATTTCTATTCGGCGGAGGTAAAGCAAGCATTTACAATTATTGTACGGGCTTGATGTTTGAGTCGGTAGCAACCTCACTTATTGTATCGTTTTGTTTGATGCAATACTGGAAAGGAAAAGTAGAAAACATCAACATCGTCGATTAATTCATCTTACTTTAGTTTAAAAGCCGCAGCGTTTGTTTGCGGCTTTTTATTTGTACTTCATTTAAAAAAGTGAATCTTATAAAATTGGAAACTCTAATAATTTCCCCACCACTAAACTTGCAGTACCGGCGCTAAATCAAACCATTACGAATTCGTTATGCATTGAAAACCAAATGATTTCTTGGAATTCACGTTAAAAAAGGTGCGATCGATAGTGTCTCCGAAGTTCATTTACAGCAGTTTGCTTTAAAAATCGCGTTTCGCTGCACTGTTAAGCGTCGAAGGAGTTGCATGCTAGTAAAAAGTATTGTGTATTTTTGAGCGCTAATATTACCGAGCTATGCAGTTAAGACACGATTGGACTAAAGAGGAGATTTTAGAGATTTACAACAAACCGATGATGGATTTGCTGTATGAAGCGGCAACCATTCACCGTGAATTTCACGATCCCAACAAAGTTCAGGTTAGCACCTTGTTATCGATCAAAACGGGCGGATGTCCGGAAGATTGTGGGTATTGTCCGCAGGCCGCACGATACCATACCGATATCGAGGGTAACGATTTAATGTCGGTTAACCAGGTAAAGGCACAGGCATTACGGGCCAAAGCATCGGGCTCTTCGCGCGTTTGCATGGGCGCAGCGTGGCGTAATGTTAAAGACGGACCGGAGTTCGATCAGGTTTTGGAAATGGTACGTACCATCAACAAGCTCGACATGGAAGTTTGTTGCACCTTAGGTATGATTACTGAAAATCAAGCCTTGCGATTAGCGGAAGCTGGTTTATATGCTTACAATCACAATTTAGATTCTTCGGAAGAATATTATAAAGAAATTATTTCAACACGCGATTTTAAGGATCGTTTGGCAACAATCGACAATGTTCGCAAAACCAATGTAACCGTTTGCAGCGGCGGTATTATTGGTATGGGAGAAAGTGCCGAAGACCGAGCCGGAATGTTGTTGGCTTTAGCGCGATTAAATCCACAACCGGAATCGGTTCCAATTAATGCATTAGTTGCTGTTGAAGGAACGCCTTTGGAAGATCAGAAGCCGGTTGAAATTTGGGAAATGATTCGAATGGTTGCTACCACACGAATTGTGATGCCGCTCACACAAGTGCGTTTGTCGGCAGGTCGAACAGAAATGTCGCGCGAAGGTCAGGCTTTGTGCTTCTTCGCAGGAGCTAATTCGATTTTTGCAGGCGACAAGTTACTTACAACACCAAATCCGGATGTGAACGAGGATATGAAAATGTTCGACGCATTAGGTTTGATTCCGATGAAACCTTTTGCAAAGAAAAGTCAGCCTAAAACAATAGAAGCTTCTGATTCTGAATACGTTGCTTTTGGAGAAAAACCAAAATGGACACGGCCAGAGCATAAAATCGAACGCAATATCGAAGCCGCTTCAAAACGTAAATCGGAGGCGTAAGCGTTTAGTTTTTGTTAAAATTGCTTCGAGGAAATTAGGATGATTTTACTTTTGTCGTTCTGATTTGTATGTTTCTGTACTGATGACTGTTACTACCCGCGGATTTTTTCTTAAAGAAATTCCCAGACTTGAGACGCTTTCAAAGCGAGAATTTTACGAAAATTACGTCAAGACACAGCAACCTGTTGTTCTGAGTAAACTTACAGAAGATTGGCCTGCTTATGAAAAGTGGCGTTTAAGTTACATCAACTCGATTGCTGGCTCGAAGAAGGTTCCGCTATACGACGACCGTCCGGTGTCTCACGAGGAGGGTTTCAACGAAGCTCACACTACCATGTTAATGTCGGAGTACATTCAGCTCCTAGAATCCAAACCAACCAACTACCGGATATTTCTTTACAACCTAATGAAAGAAGTTCCGGTACTTCAAAACGATTTTAAATGGCCAAATATAGGATTGCGCCTAGTGAAGCAACTTCCTATGTTGTTTTTTGGTGGAGCTGGCGCAAAAGTTTTTATGCATTTTGATATTGATTATGCCAATATTTTGCACTTCCATTTTCATGGAAAAAAGAAGTGTATCATTTTCCCACCGTCTGAAAGTATATACTTGTATAAAGTTCCGCATGCGTTGATTTCTCGGGAAGACATTGATTTTGACAATCCTGATTTCGAGAAATTCCCTGCGTTAAAACACGCTCAAGGATATATTTGCGAACTCAATCACGGAGAAATGCTGTATATGCCGGAAGGTTACTGGCATTACATGAAATACGAAACGGCGGGTTTTTCAATGAGTTTGCGTGCATTTCCTCGTGGAATAAACCATCTGGCAAAAGCCTTCTACAACGTAACCATCATGCGTTTTTATGATACGTTAATGCGCAAAGTTCAAGGTCAGAAATGGATTGATTACAAGAATCTGCGCGCATTAACGGATACGCATAGACAAATGATTCGAGAAGGGAAAACTCTTTAAAAGCACCGCCAAACACATCGCTGGTGAAGCGGCTAGTTTATTAGAAATCAAATAATAAGAATTCGAGTCAATGTGTATGATCAATGAAACTTCGTAAAAACACTACTCCCGACATCTATACGTTTTAACCTTTAATTGCTAGTTCGAAGTATACAAAATACTTTATTGCTTTATTACTTTTCGCGTTGAAACAATTCCAGACTCTAATTCAATCTTTACTAATAGAATCTTTGTTTGAAATTTTGCAGTTTCAATTTGAGTCTCTGCGGAAGCAAGATCGTATATATCGTATAATAACCGTCCGTTTAAGTCAAAAAGTTGCACATTTTTTATAGCATCTTGCTCAGATTTTATAGATAAATGGTTGTTTGTTGCAACTACATTGATTTGAGATTTGTAGGGATCTGGAGTGGAAATGCTTAGAGGAGCTTGATTAAATTTCAGATAAAATCTATTGTTCTCTGCTCCTATTTCTGCCATAAATCCGTACGGTGCTAAACGCAAGTCGTGATGAATATCTAAAAGTGCATCGTAGAGCAAAATTGGTATAGAAACGTCGACAAACACACCTTCAAATTGATCTATTGAAATGTACGTCTGGCCTGAAACTCCAGAGGTAAAGCCTAAAGGAACAACATGATCGCCGGTAAAGTTTCCAAGTGCTTGTATTCTATAGAATTCTGTATTAATTCTGGAGTAAAAATTCAATGCGGCTCCTGCTGGATTAAACTTCCCGTCGTAACCTTTATCGAAATCGTCTGTCGCACCTGGTAAAAAAGCTACTAATTGTTGTGAGCTCATATCATCGGAATTATGCAATTTCAACCAGATTTTTCCTTGATCGGAATCACCTAAAGGCATTGGTGGCAACTCGGCAGGTCTAAAGAATTGCTGGTTGTTGTATCCCAATCCACGCATAGAGTTTCGAAAAACAATAGATCCTGCATTTGAGCCTTCAATAAAAAAGGCTTGTCCTGCGGCAATAAATCCGTTTGGTGTAGTACTACCTGAAACCGAACCCGTACCAACACCTATTCCGCCTGTTAAATTATACATAGCATAATCATCCGAAGAAAAATTATAACCGCCCGGACCAGGATTGGTTGTATTGGGCTGAATATCTCCAACATGCGTCCATAAATAAATGGTTCCTTCGAAGTTCGCTAAATTCTCATTGATGAAAGAATCCGCTGAAATCGCACTTGGATACGGATTGCCAACTAAATTGTAATCATCCGTTAGATCCTCGACATTGTTACTTTCCTGCAGCGTGTAGGTAATTTGTCCGTTGTTTGGACTTCCCGTAAATACAACCGTGGCGGTAGTAGGATAGGTTCCAAGATCGGTTGGAGCCATAATAGCGTAGCCAACTCCCGGAGTCATCTGGGTAGCAAACGGAATATTTACCCAAGCGTTGCCGTCATCGTCATAACTATCTCCATTTATGTCTTCATATGCAGCTGTATTGAATGCGAAAGTATAATCTGATCGCCATCCATCGAAAGGCACTTGAAATGTAGTTGTAGTAACTGGGCTCGACCAATACACATAGTCATACTCTTCGTACGGCGAGGTAATTCTCGTCATTTCAATATTACCCACATTAACCGCGTTATCATTGTATTGAATCAGCGAACCACTATCCTCGATAACTATCGGGTTTCCATTGTTGACAATGTTGCTCTGAATTTCTGCATAGGTATTAGAAGCTATTGTAAGCGTTCGTCCTGAACTAATCTGACATTCACAGCCTTGCAAACTTCCGCTAACGCCCGTATTAAAATCGTCGTCAATAATAATCTTATCTGTATCGCTTGGCGCAGATGTATCCCAATCGCCTGCTACCCATGTTTTCGTACTTTCTTGCTGTCCTTGAATTACAACATTATCAATAGCGATCACTTCATTTCCACTATTTGTATTCGTCTTGATTGTAAATCGAACGCGAACTTGATTCGTTGGTGCATCAATATTTGTTATAGAATAGATTCGCGGTAACGCATTAACTGAATTTGAACGAGCCCCAAAAGTAGTCAGGTTGCCAACTAAAGTATAAATTTTTGTTCCAGTTGCAACTGTTGACGTATTGATGTCTAACAATGCATTGTTGTTTCCTCGAATTAAAATCTGGTCAACATAGGTAGTTCCTCCATCAGTACTTATAGCTACTCGAACCTCATCACTCGTTTCTAGTCCTTGTGTGCTGCTTGTTCCGTAAAAACCAAGATTAAAACTGAGGCTAATATTCTTATAATTTGTTGTGACTACATTATCAAAACTCAAAACGTTTGTGGCAGCCGCCGTGGCTCCAGTTACTTGATAGCTCTGAGCACCTATGAATTTGTTTGTAGTTGTTGTACGGTTATCGCCATACGCAGTGCCATCAGTTGCGGCAAATGTTCCACCAGAGCCTGTGTAATTTACAACCGGACTTGCCGGTGAGGACTCAAACGTTTGCTGTGCAATAGTGGTTACCGCTGTTAACGCGCAGCGTTTGTAATTATTTGCATCAGCAGAAATATCGAAATTAAACGGATTCTCATTGCTATCGTTGTTTACAATAGAAACTGTAGCAATTTTTGGTCCCGCGGTAGTACTTGAAAATGCGATGGAGAAGCTTGTGCTTTGTCCGGCGCTTAAAGAAGTTACTGGTAGTGAAGCTGAAATACTAAACTCGCTTGCTCCCGTTAAAGTAGGTTGCGACAGACTCAAATTACCTGTACCGGTGTTCGTAATGGTAAATGTTTTGGTTATAACACCGTCGCTCGTAAAATAGCTATTACTAAACTTGGTATAATTTTGTAAACTTGTAGTAGTTGATCCGTCTTGAATACTCGCTTGGTTACCAAATACCTCAATTTCTGCCGGAGCGTTAAATGGGCAAATTTCTAAATCATCAATATTGAATCGATGGTTGGCATTGGTTGTTCCCGAATTGTACTTGATGCGCAAACGTACGGGACCTGACTGTTGTAAACTTTGGTTAAACGTTTGAACAGTACCTGTTGGCGTTATTGCCGCACCTAACTGTATCCAAGAATTTCCCGAATCTTTACTGTACTCAACAACAAAGGTAGCCGTAATGGCATCGGTCCCAAATCTTCTGTAATTAAAAGTAACCGCATTAATACCGAGTAATTGGTCTTCTAGCATTTCAGCAACGCTATTTACATCTGCACGAAATCGAATCGATCTACTACCAATTTTGTAATCGTTTGTTTGATCTCCGATAAGCGCTTCAGACAAAAACCAACTTCTTCCATCAATTGAAACTTCATCTGCAGCATAAGAACCTTTTGCCGCGCTCTCACTAGTAGCTCGGTAGCAAGTTATGGTTCCTGAAAAATTAATCACAAACGGATTTTCACTGCCTGTTATATCGTTATTCGGTATACTAATAGAACCACTTACTGTTCCAACAGTATCTCCGAGTAATCGAATGGTAAAGGTTGTTGAACTACCTCCGGAAACGGTACTGCTATAATTTAGGAACAAGTTAAAACCAGCTCCCGTAACCGTTGCAGCTGATAGATTTAACGTTTGCAAACCTAAATTTTGGATGGTAAAAGTCTGGTCCACTGCATTTCCGGCACTTTGAGAACCGAAAGCAAAAGTAGCGCCCGTTGCTATTGATGTATTAGAAGGATTCAAAACGTTGATTTCCGCACGTCTGAAAATATCGCCTGCTGTGTACGTATTAGTAGTTCCTGAAAGTGCGCCCGCAGCAGTGGTTAATCCGGTAAACGATACAGTATTGGCACAAGTTGGGTTACAAACTAAATTGCCAATAATCCAATTGCCGGTACTACCAATGTATCTTCCTGAATACATGTTTGTATGCGTACCTACGACATCCCCTGCTAGATAAGTTCCCGAAAAATCGAAGGTAGCGTTGGTAATTCCTGTAGCCGAAGTTTGCCAGTAACGGGTAATGTAACTATCTGAATCATTGTTGGGATCAATAACATTATCAACCGACATGATAAGATTTGCGGTTGCAAAATCGCCCGTTGTACATGAAAATGTTGCCGGTGTGTATTGTGTTGTAGTAGTTCCGATTGGATAAGTAAAGCTTCGCGAAACGGCTGTTCCATTAGTGAAATTCTTGCGAAGTGCACCTCCAACGGATACATCTGCAATAAAAAAGTTACTAGAAGAAGCGCCAGCAACAGTAGTTACCGCTGTACCCAACGTGAGTGTGCTTGCGTTTAAATCGAGAATTCCAGCTGTTAAATTCACAGCGGTATTTACCGTCAAGGCACTACCCAAAACAGCGGCAACAGCTCCTGCCGTTCTATTTATGGTTAAAGTCCCTAACTGGGTTGTTCCTGTAAATCGCAAAGTTCCGATACTTCCTGAACCGTGTAAAACGAGGGTTGCTCCGGCATTTCCAACAAACGATCCTGCACCAGCTAGTGTGTTAGCTATTCCGGCAGTGCCTATTGTTAATGTGTTCGCTCCCCAGCTAAAGGTTCCCGCTGCGTTCGTAATTGTAATTGCAGCACCTGAAACCGGCGCAGTTACATTTATGGAAGCATTACTGGTAACAGCAATACCATTTTGAATTGTAATAAAAGGTATCGCAAGAACTGGCGTAGTATTTACGTTGATGTTCTGATTAGTAATACCTTGAAAAATCACCGAGCGCCCATTTGCAACAAAACTATTTCCCGAATTCAAATTTAAATTTCCACCGATAAATAAATTTCCAGAAGTGGCATTCATTGAAAGAACCGCACCTGTTGCGGTAATGTTAAGATTTCTAGCTAAACCTCGATCCGCATTCGGCATATTTACTGTAAATCCGGCGTTTATGGTAACATCTCGAGGAACTCCTAATCCTGCGCTTGTGCCAGTATTAGTCCATTCTGTAGAAACATTGTAGTTATTGTTGTAGATAAGAGTTGAAAGGCTTCCGTAAATGGGCGCATTCGTACCGACTGCAAAACCAGATGGATTTATTTGTAATCTGTCGTTAACTGTAGTTTTTGATGCTCCAAAATCCAAGCCTGTGTTTAATTCTGTAATCACATTCGAATCCAAAATTAGCGTTCCGGCACCTGTTACAGCTTTATTGCTGTTACTTATTATTAATCGACCGTTTGTAGTCGTCGAAGTAATTGTCCTGCCAGCTGCATTAGTTGAAATTCCAATTGCCGTTCCTGTACCATTTATTGTTAAGGAATTTCCGTTTATGTCATAGGTGTTTGCATTTATTAACTGAAATACATCACCGGTTGTTCCTCCAACAACTGCATTGGTACCTGTACTTTGTTGAACACTGCCCGCGGTTTTATTCAAAACCAGATAATCAAAAGTAATGGTTCCGCCACCTGTTTTTGTAATTAACGAAGTTCCTGTACCGGTAAAGAAAACGGCACGATTATTATTCGTTTGCGTGCCGGTTGCACCTTGAATCCAGTTTGCCGATGTCGTAAAATCTCCGTTTAACGCTAAGCTTCCATTATTGGTTACCGTCCCAGTCGAGACAACTCCACCCGCTCCGGTATTTAAGGTTCCGTTAATAGTCACTGTGCCTCCGACATTTAGTGTTCCAACAAGTGTATTAAATGTACTACCCGTATCAACAGTTAAATTACCTCTCATGAAAGCACTTGTTCCCAAATTCATATTACATGTTGAGTTATTTGAAACTCGTACATCATTAGGATAGCCTGCCCCAGAAGATGCACCAGTCCACTCATTTCCTCTAAAAACAGGCAAACCACCATAATTATAAAGCAAAGTTGAAGCTGTTCCATAAGTAGGAGAATTACTACCGTCAATAAAACTGCTTTGATTTAATCGTAAAGTTCCGTTTATTGTAGTAGCATTACTCAAAGTTAGTCCGAGATTAGCAGTAATATTATTTGCTACAATAGTTCCGGTTATCGTTCCTGTTCCGTTAAAGGTAACTGTCGAAGTTCCCGCGGTGAAAGTTCCTGTTTGATTTAGAACTCCTGCATTTCCGAACGTAAGAGAACCAGATCCCATCGTTAAAGTTCCGCTGTTTGCCAGCGTTGAGTTGGTACCCATGGTAATAAAACCGCTGCCCGAAAAAGTTGTGGTTCCAGCGTTGGTAAATGTTTGGGTGTTGTTGAAGGAAAGTGTATTTGTTCCACCAATCGTTAACGTACCGCCCGCATTGACGTTCAATGCATTAATGTTTCCAGCTGCGGCGGCTACAGTTACGTTATGACCATTCAAGATGGAAATACCCACATTTGTTGGATTACCCGTTCCCAATCGCCAAGTAGCCGCATCGGCCCAGTTACCTGTCTGTCGCGAAACGTAAGGCACTGTAATTGGATTTGGTGCTGCCGAACCAAAAGTTACTGCACCTGACCCATAACTTCCTTCACCTGAATTTGCACGGGTTAAAAACTGATTCGACAAAAATCCACCTTCGCTTGTATAGGCAGCAAAGAGCTGTAATTCTTGGTTTGCGGTATAATTTAGTGCTGTTTTCGGAATTCGAAATTCAAATCCACGTGTAAGACTAGTATTGTCTACGTTAATTCCAAATTCAGACCCTGCTGATCCAATGAAGGTATTACTACCAGTGCCAGAGGTTAATGTGAACAAGTCGAGAAAATACGTTCCCGAGCCATTAGTTCCAATGACCGCGCAATAGTCGGCATTAAAGCCCGAATCAAATGTTGTGCTTGAATTCCAATTGTTTACACCTGCAGGCGCATTAGTTCTGTTGAATGAACCATTGTTGAAACCACCTGTGGCCGAATCGATAAACAATAAAATTCGGTTACCGCTTTGCACATTGCCCGCAATAGCGAAATAGAGATACGTTGCGTCTCCATAAGAATACACTGCATTAATTGCATGTGATGCACCAAAACTAGGTGTTGGCCCTCCGGCAGAAGTTGCCAATGCCGTTCCCCAGACCGCTTCATCGATAATTCCATTAAGTGCAAAAACCTGATTTACAGCTACTGTTAGTTGAAGATCATCGATTCTCCATTGAGCGGTATTTGCCACTGCACCCGTTCCTCCAAAACCGTAAATTCTGAAGGTTATTGCTGTTCCATTGCCTGAAGTTACCGTTGTTGTTGTTGGCGACTTCAACGTCCATGCTGAATTTGCCGAATCGGTTCCGCTTGCTAGATTACTTGCGTAAGAGTCACTACTTGAACGAACTACAAAATTAACCGGTCCAGTACCCGTACTGCGCATTCCAAATGAAATTGCATTCAACGAAACGGTGAAGCCGGCAGCTGGTGTTAGAACAAACTCAAAATAACTAGAAGTTGCTGTATTCAAAGCGCCGTTTTGTACTGCAATTCCGGCATTGTTTCCACCTGATGCACCGGCATATCCCGAAGAAGCAGAAGTATTGGATAACATTGTCACTGCACCGTTTACATTGCCTTGAGTTACATTTCCAATCGTTAAATTGCTAGTAGTATTAGTGCTCGGAGCAGCAGTGCCAAAATTCCAAATTATGTTTTGTCCAAAAACAGAACTGAAAAATAGTATAAAAAAAATCGGGGCGTATTTTTTCAAAATCATAAATCAACAGGCATTTATATCCAAAATCATTTATTTTCGCTTCGTTTTTAGGCTGTCTATAAAAAAAGGGATTGAAATTTAGGAAGTAAATTCATCCATTTTTAAAATATTTGGTTCGAAATCGATTTAATCGATAAAGAGAGTTAAAAATCCGACGAAATACGCGGTTGGAAAATCCATAAAATGAGGACATTACCCCTAAAATTCACAATCAAATGAGACCTGTCGCGAGCGATATCTGGCATAAAATAACTCGGTATTGCGCATACCAAGAGCGCTGTCATTTTGAAGTTAAAGTTAAACTCCGAGAGCTCGGCGCTACAACCGAAATTTTGGATGAAATACTCGTAAAACTAATTGCTGAAAATTACCTCAACGAAGAGCGCTTCGCGCGAACCTTTGCACGGGGAAAAAGCCGAATAAAATCTTGGGGAAATAATAAAATCACAGCCGAATTAAAGCAACGCGGCATTTCACAAACCGTCATAAATCTGGCGCTAGCTGAAATAGAACAAGAATACAGAGAAAACTTCGAGAAAACTGCTACAAAGATATTTGAACAGACCACTGAAAAAAATGTTCTGAAAAAGCGAAAAAAATGTTGCGACTACCTCCTGCGTCGTGGATATGAAAGCGATTTGGTTTACGATTTTATTACCGAATTAGAAAAAGGAAACTAAGCACGAGATAAAACCAGGCTTACTGCATTTCCACCAAAACCAACCGCATTCAGTAAAACCGAACGTACTTGCTTGGGCAGCTCTTGATTTAAGAATGGCTGATACGGAACCTGTTCCCTGCGAAGCATTTCCATTCCTAAAATTAAATTAAACAAACCGCTGGCGCCAAACGTATGCCCTATTTTCCATTTTGTGTTTGCCAAAAAAGGAGTGTTTTCTCCAAAAACAGCTTCTAAAGCGGCCAATTCCGACGCATCGCCACGCAACGTTCCAGGCGCATGGGTTATTACGACATCGATATTTTCCTTTTCGATACCGCGTACTGCCATTTCCATAGACTCTATCAAACAAAAACCCGATTTACTTAATGAAGTCGGACTCTCCAATCGCTCGGCTGCAAAACCATAGCCGGACACGCAAACTGCATCATCCGAAGTTCTTTCGGAACTCACCAAACAAGAAACAGCGCCTTCGCCTAAAACCATTGTATTTCTTTGTTTTGAAATGTCCATGGCGCGACACGGAAACATTGAATTTTCATCCGAATACACATTCATGCCTTGCATTTGCGCCACAGTAAAGGATGTTAATGGCGCCTCAGCAGCACCCACTAAAAACTGTTTGCTCATTCCCGAACCAATCCAAGCCATACTATTTAATAAAGCATGTAAACCACTGGAACAGGTAACCGAATGTGAAAAATTAATTCCCGGAAAACCCAAATCCTGTGCGACCCATGAAGAAATATTTCCTAAAGTTGTTGAAGGCGAAGTTTGTGCACTGCTTTCTCCCGTTTTTAAAAAATGTTTGTACGACTCTTCAAAAACCGTCGTCGCACCTCGCGACGACGCGATATTAATTCCCGTATCTGGAATGTCTCTTACATCTACAAAAGATCTCAATTGTCGGCTAGCAGCAATTGCCAACAAAGCCGATCGATCTAAATGTTTATAGCGCTTTTCCGACTTTCTTATTTCTGAAATCACTTCGCTACAAGATGAATCTAGTTTTCCGGAAAACACGCCCAAGTCCGTATCTAATTTCAAGCTCGCATTCGCATCAAACCAGGCGTCGGATAGCGAATCAACGTCCATTCCTAATGGGGAAATTGCAGAAAAATGATTGATAAAAAAAGGTTTCTTTTCCATCAATCTACAAATTTATCTAAAGCTCTTTCAACCGTCAAATACACGTACTCCAAGTCTTTTTGCTTAATGTTAAAAGGCGGTAAAATGTAAATCGTTCCCCCAACTGGGCGCAGTAAAACGCCGTTTTCAATAAAAAATCGATACAGTTGATTTCGTAAATCCGAGTAGTAATCCTGCGGAGGAACTGCCAATTCAATGGCAATAATCACTCCTTTTACTCGTACATTGCGCACTTTCGTGGAATGTTTCAAACTTTCGGCGAAAGCCAAATGCAACTGATTAATTTTCTGAACTTTATTTAAAGTACTTCCTTTTCGCAATTGCTTAATACTCGCTAAAGCTGCGGCGCAACCCGTTGGATTTGCTGTAAATGTATGTCCGTGAAACAGCGCTTTACTCTTATCAGGACTTAAAAATCCGTTATAGATCTCGTTTGTAAAGGATGTCACCGCTAACGGAATCGTTCCTGAAGTGAGCGCTTTAGACAAACAAATCATATCGGGCGACACACCTAATTGCAAACTTGCGAAGAGCGTTCCTGTTTTCCAAAAACCAGTCATTACCTCATCGGCGATCGCAAAAACACCTGCATTTTTGCAAATCGCGATCAATCGCGTTAAGATCTCTGGTTCGTACATAACCATGCCTGCCGCGCCTTGCACCAGCGGTTCAAAAATAAATGCCGCCGCTTTCTTGTTCTCGATAATTTCTTTCAATGCTTGTTCACTAGCTTCCTCTTGCCCTTTTACTGGAACCGGAATTCGTACCACATCGATTAACATACTTTGAAATGCTTCCGAGAAAATCGAAATGCTGCTCGCTCCCATGGCACCGAAAGTATCGCCGTGGTACGCATCTTCAAAGGCGATGATTGTAGGTCGGATTTCTCCTTTATTAAAATAAAATTGCAAAGCGGCTTTTAAAGCAATTTCAACCGCCGTAGAGCCATTATCCGAAAAGAAAAACTTACGCTGATTATCAGGTAAAATCTCGGTGAGCACTTCAGCTAATTCAACGGCTGGCTGGTGCGTAAAACCGCCAAAAAGCACGTGCTCTAAGGTTTGGAGCTGTTTGCTGATGGCTCTTGTTACTTTTTTATTTCGGTGCCCAAACGGACAAGTCCACCAACTGGAAATGGCATCGATGTAGCGTTTCCCGTTTTCATCAAACAAATACGAACCTTTTCCGTGCGTAATGCCAATCGCCGGATCAGCCGTTTGGTGTTGGGTGTACGGATGCCAAAGCAATTGTGCATCTCTCTCGGCTAAACTTTTCATGCCAACGTTTTTAATTGCGCACTCCATTCTTCTGCGTAAGCGGAAATAACCCGATTATCGATATACGGTTCTTCTTCCAAACGACCTAAAACAGTAAGTTTAGTAAGCTCTAAAATTATGGATTCCGACGCTGGATTAGCACCATTAAAAACAAGTCCGGCGATGCGCTTTCCGCGGGCGCGCAAACTTTCAATAGTCATTAAAGTGTGATTGATACTTCCTAAATAATGTCTGGAAACTACCACGACCAAATCGGTTGGTGCGATTAAATCGACCACCAAATGCTGCTCGTTTAAAGGAACTAATATCCCGCCTGCACCTTCGATGACAAGACTATTCTTGGTTTTCGGACGCTTAATTTGAGAAATATCTATGATCGTATTCTCCTGTGCTGCTGCAAAATGCGGACTAGCGGGCGTATGAAACTTATAAGCATTTTCGTGAAAGACGGTTTTTGAATTTGAAATGTAGGACTTCACTCGATCGGCATCGCCAAAATCAAAATCGCCCGACTGTATAGGCTTCCAGTAATCAGCTTGTAGAGCTTCAGTAATTACAGCTGCAACTACTGTTTTTCCTACATCGGTTCCAATTCCAGTTACAAAAATTTCCATCTGCGTTTAATTAAGCCGCAAATTTAAGTCGCCTTGCCTGAAATGTGGCGTTAATTACTATTTCTTTTAACCTGAACTCGATTTAAAAATTAAAGTCAGAAAATATTTAAATGGTTGAATACAAGGCGCCCTTTGTTTGGGATACTATAGTATCGCAAATAAATGCAACGAAGTAGGCAACCGTTTAATAAATATTTAGCGACAGCGATTTATGCAGATTTTGTGCTATTTAAAATCTAAATGTATTGTTAAACCGCGATCTGACAAAGATTTTTAATCGAATTCAGGTTTTTAGACAAAACTAATTTCCGTCAACAAGGAAACTAGTTGCTGAATTTCGCTTTCGCTGTTAAACGCATGTAAACAAATTCGCAAACGCTCTTGTCCGGCGGGAACAGTTGGCGACAAGATTGCTTTCACGTCAAAGCCCACTTCCTGTACCGTTGCAGCCGCATGTTTAACCGCAGTATTTCCAGAAATGTTCATGATTTGTATGGCCGATTGGCTTTCGCCGAATTGCGACTCGATGCCGTTAAGCTTTATCGCATTTCGAAAATACTGAATTCGGCTTTGCAGTTCTTGAATTGGCTTACTATCTTCCTCAAAAAGTTGAATCGACGCTGCAATTGCCGCTACATTTATGGGTGGAAGTGCCGTGGTGTAAATAAAACTTCGTGAAAAATTTATGAGAAAATCGCGCAACTGCTCGCTGCCTAAAACTGCGGCACCATTGCATCCAAAAGCTTTTCCAAAGGTTACAATTCGAGCAAAAACGGGTCCGGATAATTCCGACGGACATGCCAATCCTTTTCCCGACTTCATGACACCAACGGCATGTGCTTCGTCGAGAATTAAATAGGCTTGATTTTCTTCACAAACGGAAACCAGCTTTTGTAAATCGGGAACATCGCCATCCATAGAGAAAACGGTTTCGGTAATTACAAAAACCGATTCGCCTGTGTGCTTTTGGAACAGCAATTTAAGATGATCGATGTTGTTGTGTTCGAATTTATATGCTTTTGCGAGCGATTGTTGGATGCCGTCGCGAATAGAAGCATGTACGAGTTCGTCGTAAAAAATAAGGTCGTTACGTCCGGGCAAGCTTGAAACAAGACCGGCGTTAGCGTCGAATCCGGAATTAAAAATAAGTGCCGTTTCGGCTTCGAAGAACGTACAGCACGCTTTTTCGGCCAGCTGATACAACTGGTGATTGCCCGAAATTAAGCGAGAGCCGCCGCTGCCTGAAAACTCGTGTTTGTTTTTTGGGAGAAAATCGAGACTGCGTGTAAAAAGCTCCTTTTTAGTAGCGAAACCAAGGTAATCGTTTGAGGAGAAATCGATGGGCAAACGCGCATGAGAAAGCGTTCGAAAGGCGTTTTCTTCTTGTCGTTTTCGCAGTTTATTAGCGGCGTTTTTAGGGAATGACATACGGTTAAAATCTGAGCTAAATTAACGTGAGTTCGACAAAAAATCTTTGTTAGATCGCACGAAAATTCAAATTATTTCTTTACTTCCTTAAACGGAGAAGAAATTATTAGCGGAGCTAACCATTTAAACAGTCGCTTACGTCGTTGTATTTTTTTGAGATACCTCGGTATCCCAAAGAAAATACGCCTGTTATACCAATTAGATCTATAAAACAGTCCGATAAAAAATGTTTTTAAGCCATAACTGCTTTAAAAAAATCTTCCGTAG
>JAIXTU010000214.1 GCA_027483785.1 Flavobacterium sp. | reverse complement strand
TAGTTCGATAAATCGGGACTTTCCTTTACAGAAAAATCGGCTGCATAAACTTGATGATTAACTTTTAGATACGTAAAAATCTCATTTGCTCTTTTAAGATGGCTTGCACTACTAACAACAATAACCTCCTTGTCTTTAAAATAAGATTTCTATTGTAAGGCCTCTTCGTAGGTGTTTTTAGTTTGATGAAACTTTATGATATCCTTTGAGGGAACACCAAATTTAATTGCGGCCCTTGCCATCGCTTCGGCCACACTATATCGCTGATTTTTTGATTTTCCAGAAAGTATCAGTTTTAAATGAGGGTTTTTACTTTTCAAAAGAACGGCGTGTGTAAGCCTTGCCGCACCCGAGGCAGATAACTTTTGTAAATCATTCAACTTTGCATCGTCTGTATAACCAGCTCCCAAAACCAAAATATATTTTGCTTTGGCAAAGTCTAAATCTGAGCTGTAAAAAGGTTTCTCGATACTATGAATTAATAGTTGTGGAATGGGTGATACAGCAACTATGAAAAAGTAAAAGCCGAGAAATCCGAAACAAAAAATGCTTGACTTTCTCTTCTTTTTATAATGGAAGACTAAGCCAAAAATGGCGATTATTAGAAGAAGTGATATGGAGCTTAGAAGTATCAATTGCTATGTTAATTTGCAGATTTCGGCAAGTTTTTCGACATCAATAGTGTACTTGTTTCCAAAAGTAGTTTCGTTACCAACCTCAATAGGCTTCTTAATATTAAAATGAAGGTGATTTAGGTTGTTTTCATAGAAATACCTTGCTAACTCAGGAGTTACGCCACCTCCGGGCATAACCTGAATACGAGAGCCGACTGATTTTTCCAAGTTAACCAAGGCTTCTTTTCCTTCACTAACATTGGCAAAACCGCCGGAGGTTAATATTCGAGTACACCCTAATTCTATTACACGTTCCAAACTAACTAGATAGTCTGTACAACCATCGAGTGCTCTATGAAAAGTGGTTTCTAATCCGAATAAATTCGCCCTTTCGATCAGTCTTCTTGAAGCATTGATATTGACATTTTTATCAGAAAGAAATCCAAAAACAACCCCCTTTGCTCCCACCCTCGAAAAATCTTCCAAGTCGTTAATCATCACATCGATTTCGCGATCGGAATAGTCGAAATCGCCTGCCCGTGCCCGAAGCATTACATGAATTTCTTTCGATGAATTTTGGACCACTGCTTCTGCGAGCCGTAAACTGGGGGTAAGTCCGCCTACTTCAAGAGCAGCACAAAGTTCTACTCTTTTTACGGGATAAGATTCTACGGCCTTTAGTTCGTCTAGCGTCTCTAATACAACTTCAAAAATCATCTGTTTTTGGTTTGATTAATCTGTTCATTGACTGCTGTTGAAAATTGGTCTGCTGCCGTTTGATTCAGGTGTGTGAAGTCGATAAAATCATCTATACCAAAGTCGGGCGAACGAGAAAAATCAAAGAAAAATACCGTTTTATTGTCCACTGCTTTTTGAAGAATTTGATCAAATTGTTGCAGCTCATTTTTAGTGTAGAGCTTATACTCAACATCACGTAGGGGAGGCATCGCCAGGTAAACGGTTATTGATTTTTCTTTGCAGTATTGCAAGATCTTATTGAAATACTTTAATTGTCTTTCATCGATTTTAAATTCCCGCTTTTCAAAACCTTCTTTTTCTGGCGTTCCTAAACGGATGTATTGTCCGTTTTCTTTCAGACCGTGTTTTTCTTTATCGTCAAAAATCAATTTTCTGATTTTGCTGGGATGAAGTAAATCGATATAGTACCAGAGTTTGTAATTCTTTGGCTTATAATCTTTAAGATAATCGGAGCCCAAGAAATCGCCATATACATAATTACGTGTATCTGAAAAAATTCCGAATTGAAAATAATCGACACCAAGAACTACTGAATTAACTTTTTTACCTTGTTTTTCAACATACAAAAGCTTATAGTACAGCTGATTATATGAATCATTGTTGTGTGAAAAATTAAAAGTCTTTGTTGAAAACAGGTCTGGATTAACGCCACAAAACATGCGTGAATTTCCCAGTACTAGCTGTTCATACTCGCGCTCTTTTGCCTTTTGAAAAGAAAACTGCAGCTGTTGCTTAATGTTTGGACCCATTTTAACCTCGAGTAGCTTGGGTACGGCAAATAGGCAAAACAGGGCATAGAAGATTGCTGGGACTATTCCAAACTTTATTGTTTTTATAATAAACTCTTTCATTTCTTAAAATTGGAAGTAAATAAATTGTTCGTCTTTCCCAAAGAAAAGGTAAATTAGAAACAACAAGCTATAGTAAAACAGCCATCTAGGAGCGGCGGCCCACTTAAGTCCTAGTTTCTGAATAGCAAAATCGTTTTCCCGTCCTATCCATTCAATGATCATAAAAAATGAAATCAATAAATATAAGTAAATGGGTGCATCTACTGCCTTACTTGCGGCTCCAAAATCAAAAATACGCATGGTAAAATCTACAGCTTCAGTTACCGACGCTGCCCGGAAAAAGATCCAAGCAAAGACAGCGAGAACGAAAGTGAGCAACATTTTGGCAAAGTCTATAGGATCTGGAAAAATTCGACCTTTTGCAATGATATCCATATTTGATCGATTGGATCTCAATAAAATAGAAGGCATTATGAATAGAGCGTTTAGCAATCCCCATATTATAAATGTCCAATTAGCACCGTGCCAAAAACCACTTACCAAAAATATAATAAAGGTATTTCGACAGCGCATCCAATTTCCACCTGCGCTTCCTCCAAGTGGTATGTAAACATAATCTTTGAACCAAGACGACAATGAGATGTGCCACCTTCTCCAAAATTCTGCCATGTCTCGGGAAAAGTACGGATAGTTAAAATTCTTTAGTAGTTCAAAGCCCATTAATCTAGCTGAACCAAGTGCGATATCGGAATATCCTGAAAAATCACCATATATTTGAAAAGTAAAAAACAAAGCTCCTAGAAAAAGTCCGCCACCGCTGTAATCCTCTGAATTATTAAATATCATATTTGCGTACGTGGCGCAGTTATCCGCAATAACAATCTTTTTAAACAGTCCCCATAAAATTTGTCTTAAGCCGTCGACTGCTTTAGTTCGATTAAAAGCCCTCGTCTTTTCAATTTGTGGCAGCAAGTGCGTAGCACGCTCGATAGGTCCGGCAACGAGTAAGGGGAAAAAGCTCACAAATAAGGTGTAATTTACCAGATTTGTAGTAGGTTTAATTCGATTGTTATAAATATCGAAAACGTAAGAAAGTCCGTGAAATGTATAAAATGAAATACCGACTGGCAAGATTACCTGTAATGTCGCGAAATGCGCTTTAAAGCCGAAAGTTGCTAGTAATTCTGCAAAAGAAGATATAAAGAAGTTATAATACTTAAAAACAGCCAAAAAACCCAAGTTTATTCCTACGCTCAGAATCAACCAGAACTTTTTCTTCGTTTGTGAGGTTGCATTTCCGATAACCAATCCGGAATAGTAATCTAGTAAGGTACTGAAAGCTAGCAAAAACACGAATCGCCAATCCCAGCAACCGTAAAAAAAGTAACTTGCGGTCAACAACATGATATTTTGCCACTTCAAGCTCTTATTGGTAACAAACCAATACAGCCAAAAAACTATTGGCAAGAACAGCGCGTAGGAAAGGGAATTAAACAGCATGATTTAGGATTTAGTGTATAAATCGGTTTCTTTCATTATTATCGGAAGATTATCTACATCTCGGAGAAAAATCAGATCCTTCTCAAACTCATACATCTTGAACGATTTATCAAATTCCTGATCTGAAGTCATTAAGCTAACAGTAGCCTCAGCAAAATTAGCTCCTCCTGCTGCAAAGCACTGCGTAAAAGCTACGTGTCGAACGTTAACTTCGGTAATGTAAGGTCTGCCTTCAACATCTTCTTTAAAATCAACGGTAAAAAAACCGTGTTTGGGCGACTTTGTAGCTTCAAACAACAAGTCCATAGCCTTAGTTGCCACATCAACTAACTGAGGTTCATTGAGTAACCTTCCAAATGAAGTATTGCCCGTAATTCCTGAAGGCGCTACTTTTGACATAATGTAATTGACACGTTCGGCACAGGCAGCGCGCAAAAGTTTGCCATTTTCGTAAAGTAGTTTACACGCTAAATTTCTTCCGGATAAAAACTCAGAAGCCAAGAAAGTTTGCACGTTAGGATTAATCTGAATCCAGTTTCGGAGTGCTTCTTCGTCTTCTACTTTAAGTGAACCTAAACCACTTGTTCCGCTAGAACTGCGTACCCAGAAATTCCCTTTTAAAACATTGAAAATTTCGGAAAAATCGGAGATATTTCGGTCGAAAGTAACCGACTTCGGAACCAAGCCTGAGTCATTTAATACTTCCGTCATTCGCGATTTATCTATGAGCAATTCCGCCATTTCTACGGATGGTAAGAAAGCCGGACAAGGCAATTTTGAATTGCGTTCCTTTTTACACCATTCCATTACCTCGGCTTCAGGTAAAATTACTGCAAAATCAATCTGATTGTCGTTTACGATTTTTTCAATCTCGTTCCAGTAGTTTGATGCTTTTGCCAAGGGCACCACAAAAGATTTTTCAAACAAATCTCTCTGATAAAGTCCAATAGCAAGCGGATTAACATCGGTTGCAAAAAGTTTAACATCGGAGAATTTACTGTATTTCTTGAGTGATATGGCAAAACTTCTAGGTGTAGGTCCGCCGACTCCAGTAATTAAGATTCTTTTCATGATTGCTTGTTGTGGTAAGTGTTTACTATTTTTTTTCGTTTTCCGGAAGCTAAGAGTGGAATTTCGTCTACATATTCGATTGAAAAATTTGCTTCATCTCCCAAATATTTCAAAAATTCGGCTCTCAACTGTTGTTCTCTACCGAATGGTTGCTCTGTGTTTATTTTAAAAGTATACTCTTTCGCACCCGTTTGCACGAACTGATATTGCAAAATTTCGGTGTATTGAAACATATTTTTGTAAACGATATACGACGAGATCAGATTCCCTTTGGCATCGTAAATGAGATCCAATTTACGTCCTTCAATCGTTTCTAATTCGAAGTGGTTATTTGGATTAAGCGCTCCGATATCGCCTGTATCATAACGAATTAAAGGCATGGCATAGTTGTATAAATCCGTTATAACTATGCGTCCTAATTCGCCTGGTTGTGCTAAAACATCCTCATCCATCTTAAAAATTTCCACAATAAAACTTGCGCTGTTAATTTCAAACGCTGGCTTTCCATTGGTTTGTTGTTGAGCAATAATACCATTTTCGATGTTTGAGTAACGGGATAAAGCACAAATGCCTAGTTGCTTTTGGAAGATATCTTTGGTTAATGCGGTCATTCCTTCAGAAATACCAATTACACTTCCAATTCTAAGATCGTTATTTGAATAGTTCTTTTTGTTGATGTATTTAGCAAGTAGCTCTAAAGCTGAGGCGTAACCCACTAAATGTGTTGGCTGCTTGTTTGCTACTAATGTTTTACAAAACGCTTCAAGTAAGTCGTCGTCGAGCCGCAATACATCAATGGGTATGAGGTTTTGCATTTTCATCAATCGGCTTGACTTTTGATTTGCGGTGCTCCAAATTTTAAGATTCACTAGCCGTTCGCCTAATTTGTATCCTGCTTTATTTGCAAAAAACAGTGTATCGGCATTATTCCTGAGTCTTTTTTCAGCATCCGAATATATCGCTAGCGGTGTACCGGTACTGCCGCTTGTAACCTGTTTTACTAATTTGGTTTGATCGAATGCGGTGGAAATAAAATCGGCAGCGTTGTTGCGAAGTTGGAGTTTATTTACCAGAGGAAAATCACTCAAAGTTGCCGCTTTAAAATTTGCATAAAATGAGGTGGTTTCCGCGGCGTGTTTGAGTAGTGCTTTAAGTTTACTTTCCTGATTACGATGGTTATTGGCAAAACTGCTTTCTATTTCATTGTAATGAAATTTTACGCGTGATCCTGCTAATAGATCTTTAGCCCAAAAAGCAGTTGCTCGCAGATTCGAAAAGTTCTTTGATACTCCCATTTAATTACTTCCGTTAAAAGGTTCCATTGGCCGACTGTCGCTTTGGTTCACATCTTTTCGTTTAACAACATGACTCATGGTTGTAAAGAAAATTTTCATGTCTCCCCAGAGTGTGATATTTTCTATGTATTGAATATCATATTCGAACTTTTGCGTCCAACTAATTGAATTTCTACCCATTATTTGTGCTAAACCCGTAATACCCGGGCGTTCTTCATGCCGTCGAATTTGTCGTTCATTATAGAGCGGGATGTACTTAAAAAGTAATGGCCGTGGTCCAACGAAACTCATATCGCCAAAAACGATATTAAATAGTTGAGGCAGTTCGTCGATAGATGTTTTTCTAATAAAGGCACCAAAACTTGTAATTCTTTCGTTATCAGGCAGTAAGTTGCCTCCAGCATCCCTAGCATCGGTCATCGACTTAAATTTAATGATGTTAAACGACTTTTGATTCCGACCTGGGCGTGGTTGTAAGAAAAACACTTTTCCCTTGTTTTGAAAGAGAAGAATAAACGCACTAATTACCAACACTGGCGATAAAAGTATCAGGGCTGCAAGTGCAAAAAAACAGTCCATTGGTCTTTTAAAGTACTTTCTATACATAATCTTTCCCTTTCATTATATTACCTAACTCTGCTGTACTAACAAACTCTACATCTGGATATGCTTTTTTAACTAATTGTAACAAAGCATCTAAGTTTGTTAAATTATTCAATCGGTTGTTTTCATCAATTGAGCCCGAAAAATTGACTCTATGAGAACTTACAACAGCGGGTTTTTTTAGTGTAAAGGCTATTTGAATTTGTTTAAAAGCATCGGCAACGGCATTTGGATTAGAAGCAGGCTCAAATACGGCATTGCGCAATATTACTTTCAAGTTATCTTTAGTGTTTTTTCCCATCCACATGTATTGTTTTTGTACTTTACCGTGCGGTAACGTGATCATCTTTTCAAATCCACTGTCTATAAATTGAATTCCTTCTTGTACCAGTGTTTGGTGTAAATCGTGGGACTCGCGGCCTCCTGGCGCATTAAAATTTGAGGCTCGAAATCCGAAAACCTGTTCAAATTTTTGAAGCCCGTCTACTATAATATTTTTATGAAGCGTGGTATCCGAGGAGTCTACTTGATCAAAAGCAGCGTAAAATGAAGGGAATCTTTTACTTTCGATGTTAGAAAAAGTGCCATTTGCAAATGCAAAACGAATTTTAGTATCGTTATTTCGTAAAGCATCAGAGACCAGACGAATGTTTAAGTGTTCACGACCGTGGAATGCTGGAATAAGCATTTTCGATTTCATGCCGTGCTGCCACGCTTCCCATGCTTGAGTTCCTTGGGGAACTTTTTTAAAGGTATCAGTCAACAATTCGGAAATGTAAGAGGTGAAATTTTGATTGGCTATTTCCTCATAATTCGGATTGCAACAAAGTGCATAAGCTGAGAAACAAGCCGGATTATCGTTTCTATCTCTAAATTTGCTTAGCACATCAAACAAAGCTGCTAAATCATTTTCTGTTTCCAAAGTATCAAGCTTGTCAAAGATAGAAACGGCAGGCATACCAAAATCAATAAGCTTTTGCTGGGTTTCTTTACTTCTGACACGCAAATTTCCATAATCATCTACTGCAAAGGCTAGTAGCTTTCGATTTGTTTTATATCCGGGAATATTTTTTAAATAGTTTTTCACCAAACTCATCACAGCTGTTGTTGTTAGGTATTTAATTTTGCTACTGAGATTCTGCTATTATTTATGATAAGCAGAATCATTGCGATAAACATTTAGATATTCTATGATACATTAAAAGGCTCATACTTTGATTTTACACTTTTACTTAAAACAACTAGCGCCATTACTTTTTGAGTAAATCAGCATTAAGGTACTCTTTGTAAATCAGCGTTGTATCTTCAAGCGCTCTGTTGATAAAAAACTTTTTCACAGATTTCCTCCCTTCTTCACCCAAACGGTTTCGAAGCGTTTCATCCTGAGAAATTGCCAATACATTGTTAACAAATTTAACATTATCGGACAAATTAAAGATAAAACCATTGACAGAATCTTCGACCAATTCATTGTGTCCTCGAATATTTGAAATAACAACTGGCAATCCGACCGACATTTGTTCGGCGATTCCGATGGGTAAACCTTCTGCAAAACTGCTTGAGATGCCTAAATCGGCAACAGCTATAAATTTGGCAATTTCTGTTTGATACCCCATGATTTTAATATTAGTTTCAAAACCATTTTGCGTAGCATATTGTTCCATTACATCGCCTAATCTAGCACGTCCGCCAGTAAATACGAAAGTAAGATTTGGATTCTTTGATAGTATTTCTTTAATATTATTAAAGATAAATCGGTGGTTTTTACGCGGAATAAACTCAGCGATATATAAAACGGTTAAATGACTTTTAGGTATCCCTAATTCTTGTTTAACTTGGTCTTTATTATATGGAGCCAAATCAATTCGTTCCGGATTGATACCTATGCCATCCGTTTTAAATCGACCTTTTGTAGGGAATTTGAACTTACTTAATGCTTGGAAATCTTCGTTGTTAATGGTGATTATAGCGTCGGTGAAGCTGGCAAAACACCATTCAATTGGAAAGAAGAGCAGCCAATTTTTCAAAGAAGCCCCTTTGTAAAAATGAAAACCGTGTGCGGTATAAAAAACTTTTGTTCCGCGTTTACGAGCTCCTCTTGCTGCCAGCCGAGTTACAATGCCACCCATTGGTGTATGGCAGTGAATAAGATCGTAATGTGTAGAATCAATGATCTGCTTAAGTTGCTTATAGGCCTGCTGATTTCCTTTATCAAAGGGCATCCGACCGAATGGCACCACATGAAGAACGTCTGCATAAGGCATTTGTTCCGTTCCGTTGCAAGCAACATGAACTTCGTAACCTTGTTCCTTAAACCATCGTAAATATGGTAAATGAAAGTTGAGTAAATGAATATGTGTTGTTGCTGTGTATAAGATTTTTTTCATTTTACTCCAGTATTCTTTTTACATCCTCAATAAACTCGCTATATATCGCATCCAAATAAACTCTATAAACTTTGATTTTATCAAGATACTTTTGTTTGTTTTCAATTCCACTTTCCATTAAACTAAAGAGTGTTTGTCCGGAGAATTTCTCGATTGGGTACACAAATTCTGGAAGTTTCATATCGTTCATGATTCCAAAACTCTTGTTTCCTCCGTAGGCTATTGCAATACTTGGCACATTTACATTCAAAGCAAAGATAACCGAATGAAAACGGGTACCTACCATAAAATCTAGTTGTGAGTATAAATCCATTACATTGACACAATTCAAATCAAAATCTTCTATGTAGCTCGTGTTTTGAAGTAAATTTTGATCTAATCTGTTTCTCACATCAGCAATTGCTAGACGGTCATCCTCGTGACTGCCAGGACCTAAGGTGTGTGCGAAAAAAATAGGGTGATAATTATTTTCTATTGCTAGCTTTACAAACTCTTGTATTTCGGCAATATATTCATTGTATCTCTGCTCAGGATCTTGAGAATTCGGGAACCTATACGGACGAAGTGTTATTCCGACCGTTTTTTTCGAATCCAACGGAACCTGTTTGTCAAGCAAATATCTTCTGCCTCCTGTAGTAGTATTTTTTAAATAAAATCCCAAATCAGGATAAAGCTTAGCCTGAATTTTTAAATTATCTTCTACATAATTCAACGACACTTGCTCGCGCACGGTTATTAATTTACAATTCCCTAAAACGTACCTTACTAATTTTCGTGTAAAGTACCCTTTTACAGGTCCAATCGAATTTGGAAATACGATTACATTTTTTTTATAACGGTGCGCAAGTAGGATGTGATAGAGGGAAAAATACATGGTATAAAAATCGCTTACACGCCCATAAGCATGAATAAATCCTCCGCCTTTTACTGCTATTAAATCGGCTTCTTGAAAGCGCTTGAGGGACTCCTTTTGGGAAGCAGAAAGAAATAGTTTTCCGAAATTATTAATTACAGAGAATCGGCTTAATAAGGCCGAAGTATACACTAAATCGATAACTGATTGAAAACCCCAGAGCACGTAATCAATCTTTGTGTATTTAATTGACTTTTTGGTTTTAGTATTAGAAATTCGCGAGGGATGACGCAAAATTTTGGGTAAAATAGTATAGCCAAGTTTTTTCGTTTGTCGAGATTGCAATTCAATATCCTCTGGATTTGTTCCGCTTTCCAAAACGGTAAAATTGGTATCGGAATTTACAGCTTTAATCAATTCTGCAGTTTCCCACACTAGGGCTTGGTCGCCTCTATTTAAGTCTGTACATCCTGGTATTATAATAATTTCTTTCATACTAATTTGATTTAAAATTTATAACCTCGTCGTAGAATCTAAATCGCCGTTCATTTAGTTTATCCCAAACAAAATCCTTTGAAAACTCCAAATTTCTTTCAGCCAGTTTATTGTATAATTCTGGGCTTTGAAGAATAGAAATAATCTTGTTTGCCACTTCTGTCGGATTATTTATGGGTACCAACACATGCTCTTCTAGTAATTCGGGGATCCCACCAATTAGTGTTCCAATTGCCGGCAAGCCTCTTCCCATCCCTTCGACAAGAGCTCTGGGTAAGCCTTCAGTTCTTGACACAAGCAAAAACAAATCGGCATTATCCAAATACTCTACCACTTTAGAAAAGGGTTTTACGGCACCTGGAAAATCAATTAGATCTGCAGAAAAGCCCGAGTTCTTAGTATCGATGAGCGAATTTCTATATTTTCCACTTCCTAAAAAAGTTAAGCGAACCTTGAAATCCAAGTCTCTTTTGTTTACTATCTCTACAGCTTGAATAAGCACATCAGGAGCCTTGTACAATTGGTCCAAACTACCAACACTTATTAAATCATAGATTGTCTTTTTCGTAAAATTTTTAGACGCAGAAGCCAAAAACTCGGACTTTAAAATTACATTGGAAGCATACGTTTGAAATATTCCTGAGGAAACAGGATAACGCTTTTGTAATTGGTATTTAGTAACATAAATAGCTGCTGAAGCATACTTAACGACTCTTCTAAGCTGGTGCGTTCCGATGATTCTCAAAAATCGGCGTAATGGATGCTTGAAAGAACCTGGTGCAAAAACATCATACGGATCAGCAGCAACTTCCACACCATATTTTTTCTTTATTTTCATAGCTTCGTAAGCTGCAATTCTTCCGAGGGTTCCCGGCACTCTGCATATTAGCGCGTCGTCATTTGATATAAAACTCCGAATCGCATTTCGCACCGCCTTGGCTTTTTTCAAATACTGCAAAGGACCAATGAAATAGGGTACTTCAAGAATTGAAATTCGATCCGAATCAACACGGATAGAATCATCTAAAATTTCTTCCTTGTGCCTTTCAACTCTTGCGATAATCTTTACGTTATCAAACTTCAAAAGGTAATGTTCGAAAGTTTTACGATTTAGCGCGGTATGATACCCATAAATCTTACCATCGGGAGTTTTTGTAAAACGGGCGTTTGTTGCAAAAATTAAGTCCATTTAAATTTCTCTAAGAAAAGCAGAAAACTGCAATTCGTTATTATATTGCTCTTTAGCAAAGCTCTCACAGCTCATGCTTTGGATACTATCCTTATTTAGGAAAATATTCCTAAAAAAAGTAAAAAAGGCTTGTACGTCAGTTGGTTCAAAAAGTTGATTGTGATTTTGGACAGGAACAATCTCTTTAATTGAAGCGATATTTGAAGCTACAAAAGGAAGTCCGAAGACCATAGCTTCCATTAATGCGTTAGGCATGCCTTCGGTCAGAGAGGGGAAAAAATAAAAATCGAAAGTCCTTAAGACGTCCGGGATAACGGTTTGATATCCAAGACTAATAACATCAGAATTAGTTAGTGAATCGGGTAAATTACTTAAAAGCTTATCTGTATCCTTCCCGCACAACACAAGTTGAAAATCGAAACCGGCTTGTTTCAACTCTGCGGCTACCGCAATTAGTGTTTCATGGTTTTTTGCACTGTTAAGTCTTCCGGTATGGCCTATAACAAAACAATCTCTTCGTATTTGAAAATGCTCTCTAAACTCTTCTTTCGTACTACTAGCTTTAAATAACTCAATGTCAATGCCATTTCGAATCACCCGCATGCGTGAATCTTTTTGTTTTTCTTTAAAGAAAAAACTCAGACCTGCATGAGAATTTGCTAGAATGCGAGTAGCCGAAAATAATACCAATTTATTCATTAGCGAATTGTACGCTAGATTAAGGGCGTTTTCCTTAAATGCATTGCTTGATCTTCTGTAAAAAGCAATTCTAGTAGGGACTTTTAAGAGCTTTCCGATCAACAATGGGATGCCTGCGAAGTTTCCAGTGAAATCGCAAATACACGATGGTTTTTCCTTCTTAATTATTCTAAACAACTCAAACCAAGCCCTAAAACTTAAATAGCCGGAATTAACTGTTAGTATTTTCGAGGTGTATTTTTCATATTCTGACAATAGTGCTCCTTTTTTACCCGCTTTTGTAATAACAATGGGATCGATTGTAGATTCCGCGAAAGCGAGAAACCGTAACAAATACGTTTCAGCACCACCAGCATCAAGAGATGACACTAGAAAAACACATTTCTTTTTTGTCATCATTTTACCGCATTATAGTAGTAAACAAAACGATATTTATCAAATACCTCTTGAAGTATCTGTTGATTAGTAATATCACTTTTGAAAAATTCGAATTCAAGAAATTTGGTAGACTGTTGCACTTGATCGACCTTTAAGTGCTCGGCATTTAAAATACCAAGTTCTTCAAGTCGGCTGTACTTCAATTCCGGTAAATAATAATCGTTACAATTATCTAATCCAACCACATGAAATCCTCTATCAAGAAGTGACTTGCAAAGTTGGTATTCTATAAAACCGGCTGCACCGGCGACGACAATTTTCTCCATGATCCTAAATAATCGTAAAACTAGTAATTTCCTATCTGCCTTCTGCTTAAAACTGCTGGTATTAGGTAATAGAACAGCAGTTTATTGTAACATTAAAATCACTTTCAATTTTACTTGAATATGCAAACTAATTCTCTTCTATACAATTAGATAACTGTGCGGAGCTCATGAACTCGACAGTTGGCCATTTCTTGACAACTTGCTTCAACAATTCACGAAGTTGATTTAAACTATTATTTCTATTTGCTTCGGATATGCCGCCTACGTAATTAACTCGATGTGAGCAAATGATTGCAGGCTTATTTAACGTAAAAGCTGCTGTAATTTCTCCCAGCGCTTTAGACACAAAATCTTTGTTACTAGAAGAGGGTTCAAAAGTTACATTCCGAACCAAGCTAACAAGATTTTGGTGTGAGTACATACCTAGTTTACGCGGTAAATTTGGTAAATTTTGCTCGGCGATTTGAGTTTGTTTCTGCATTCTTGAACCTTGAATTCCTTTAAAGCCGATTGCCTCAAAATCAGACAACAAGCTCGAATTACAAGTATTTTCAGGAGCAATTACTGTTGTTGGAAAAAACCCGAAGGTATTTTCGAACAAGCTGCAACCCTCTTGAATTCGTTGAAGTACATCAGCTCTTTCTTCTTCAGTCTCATAATCAAAAGCCGACAAATAACTTAAAGGTCCTGCTTCGTTCCTACTAAAAGAAAAGAAATTTCTTTCAAAACCTGCTTGTAGGACTTTTGATTGGCCTAAATTCTTAATCCAACGGCACGTTTGCAAATGTTCGCGTCCGTGAAATTGGGGCACAAACAGCTTATTTTCTATTGCTTGCCGCATGGCTGTTTGCGTATTTTCTGAGCCTTTTACTTTTGCGTAACATTCAGTGAAAGGTAAATAGTAATATGTACTTGACTTGTTACTTGCAATTTTGTCGTAGTCGGGATTTGAAACAACATAATTAGCCGTTAAAACAGCATGATTAGAATGAACATCCCTAACCGAGCGGAGAACCTCTATAGTCGCATAATAATCCTGAGCTGATTCGAGCGTGTCTAGGCGATTATAATTGGTGTTAGATACCCATTTATTTCGAATTAGCTCCTCGGAAATTTGTTTGCTTACTAAACGTTCACCTCCCCAATCGTCTGATTCAATCACTAGAATTTTCCTAGATGTTTTCCAGCCCTGTAGGTTAAAGTAGTATGATTTTAATAGGTCTTTCACTAAAAATTAAGGTTAAATTGTTTTTGCCACCTCGCCAACAAATAAAGTTTCCAAATATTATAAGAGAAGTCGTAAGTTCCTTTCATGTGCTGTTCTAACTCCCATTTAAATCTTGACACGTTTAGGTTGTGGACAGAATTTAAGTATTCATCGGTAAGTGTACTATAAATTTCATCTTTGAAAGGGCCTCTGAGAAATTTGCCGATAGGCATTGAGAAACCCTTTTTGGGTTGATTAAAAACTTCTTCTGGAATGTGTTTTTTCAATAGATCTCGCAACATCTTTTTCTTCACTTGTTTCGAGTAGCGGTAACTAACGGGAAGTTTTCGTGCAAATTCGATTACGCGGTAATCTAAGAATGGGCTTCTAACTTCAACTGAATATGCCATACTTGCGCGATCTACTTTTACATTACTATCATTTTCTAACCAAAGTTTAATGCCAAAATCGGCTACTCGTTGGAATGGATTTTTAGCGAGCAAAAAGTACTTTCTGTAATGATCAAGCCAGCTGTTATCGTTTTTCTTCTGAAGTGATCCGTAGCCTAGGAAAATGCCTTCAGCAAGTGCTTCAGTAGCGTTTGCTGCAATTACGAAGCGCATGGTTTCGGGTCGCGTTTTAAATATCTTGTGCCAAGGTAAAATACTTGCAATGATTCTACGGATAAAACTAGGAATAACGCTTATTTTTTGGAATCGATTTACTAGATCAAAATGTCGATAGCCTAAAAAGCTCTCATCTCCTCCATCGCCCGACAAAGCAACGGTTACGTATTGTTTGGTTACTTTATTAAGTAATAAACTAGGTATGGCAGAGCTGTCGTTAAAAGGCTCATCGTAGACATAAATCAGTTTTTCGATTTGATCAAAAACACTGTCTGGGGAAATGATCGTGGTGGTATGATTGGTTTTAAGAATAGCTGCGTATTGTTCAGCTACTTTACTTTCATCAAACTTGCCATCTGTAAATCCGATTGTAAAAGTTGAAATGGGGTCGTCTGAAATTTTCGATGCTATGGCTGTAACAAGGGCAGAATCTATACCGCCAGAGAGAAATGTTCCGATGGGAACGTCTGAACGTAGCCTAATACGAACAGCATCTTCCAAGAGGGTTTCAAGTTCATTGAGTGCCTGATCGTACGAAATATTTCTTTCTTGAACCTTTGTTAAATCCCAGTATTTTTCAATCTCGAACTTTTTAGAATTTAAGTTTAGGATAAAATATGAGCCGGCTTCCAGCTTTTTGATACCTTCTATAATCGACATTGGGGTGGGAACGTATCCTGCTTGTAAGTAAGCCGACACGGCACTATTTGAAATCTTGCTATCTTGGGTGAGCATTGGTCTCAATTGGCTACAGATTTCAAAGAACTGCCCGTCCCACGAATAGAAAAAAGGCTTGACTCCCAATCGATCTCGTGCGCCAAAAAGTTCATTCTTGTTGGAATCATAAACAACAAAAGCAAACATTCCGTTGAGTTTTTGCAGTACTAAATGTCCCCAATGTGCATATCCAATTATCAGAACCTCAGTATCTGAAGAAGTTTTAAAGGTATATCCTAATTCTAGTAGTTCTTTTCGAATGTCTTCGAAATTATAGATTTCACCATTAAAAACAATTGTATAATTTTCGTAGTTGAAGGGCTGATTAGATCTTTCGTCGGTATCAATAATTGATAATCTTAAGTGGCCAAAGGTTACTTCTTTAGACTTCTCAACAGACAAGTTATCTGGACCTCGAAATCGAATAGTTTCTAATTTCTCAATTGCTTCTTCTTTACTTATTATTTTATTTGTTGCGTAAATTCCACACATAATTACTGAATTAAGGCTTTAAAAACTTCTAGGTCAAAAGGAGAAAAAACGCCAAGAGCTGCTTTTTGATCGACAACGATATGTCCGACTTTACCTGCAACCATTCGATCGCTCTTTTTAAAGCTATCAACGGTCGCGGCTACAATTCCTCCCATACCCGAATAAAGTGCTTCACGTTCTAGTTTTGTAAATTTATACTGATCTAAAAGCGGTTGCATTCCGTGACCCGTGTGTTGGTAGTACATTCTATTATCTGGACGAACACTTAAAAGCGAATCAGCTTGAAAAATCGACAATGTATTTATTGCATCATCAATAATTTCAGTTGTTAGAAAGGGAAAGTCGGCTGCTATTGTTAAGATAGCTGTCGGATTTAAATCGATAATTTCTTGCTGGTTTAAAACTAGGTGTATCGTTTTAGAAAGTGTTTCGTGTAATTCTTCAAAAGCTGAAGGCCGCTCCACCACAAGTAAATTTGAAAAAACCGTTTCGAACTTTCTACAATATTGTATCAATTCAATATCGGATGTTGTTACGATAAACTTTTCTACTTTTTTGGATGCGGCGACTGTTTGTAAAAGCCTACTTAAAACAGTTTCATCTTTATTTATTGAAAAAAGCAACCAATCTACACCTGCAATTAAAGTACGGCGGAGGGGAATAATTGCTATTGTTGTTGGTAATTCCACACCAAAAGTTTCAATATGTAAATCCTTGATTTTTTGTCTAGTTGAAAGGATTCTCAATTCGTTAGAAGTCAGATTATTTCCATGCTGACGATAGGAAAAGAGTGGAATTCGTATATTAGAAACAGGATAATGTGTAATGAATTTTATCCACAAATCGTAGCCATCTTGGCAGGTAAACGATTCGTTGTAACCGCCCAGCTTGCGTAAATATTCCAATCGGATCATCGTGCAAGCGCCATGGGCTGGTTGATCGTAAAGTGACACATTCTCATCGAAATTGTGTCGCTTTTCTTCTCCTATTCTATTTCCATCTCGGTCAACGTAGTAATAGTCAGGAAAAACTAATCCTAATTTATCATCTTGTTCCAATTTCGACGACATGAGTTCCAGTGCGTTGGGCTCCAGAAAATCGTCGGCATCTAAGCGCATTATATATTTTCCTTGAGCGGCGCGCATGGCGATATTATTGGTAATGTTCAGACCTTTGTTCTGTTGATAGATAATGGAGACTTTCTCAACATGTCTGTAAGATTCAATGATTTCTTTAGAATTATCAGTTGAACCGTCGTCGATAATTATAACTTCAAAATCCTGACAGGTTTGGTGTAACAAACTCTCAATACAGGCAACAATAAAACGTCCGTAATTGTAATTAGTAACATAAACCGTGATTAAGGGATTTTTATTTGGAAGCATACCTTTTAATTTAAAATAGTTTCAAGTTTAACAAACGTTGCAACAACAGGATTTCCAAGGTAAAACATCCAGGTGCTGACATCAAGAGATACTCGAAATTGTACAATTACCCAGAGAGTTACTGGAAACAGTAAAATTGCTGTAGGCAACTTTAATTCTTTACTCTCGTTTATACTATAACTTCTTATAAAATAAATCGCAGCAAATACAAACCATATAATAAGAAACCTCCTACCTAGCGAGTCGAATGCGAATCCGAATTGGATAAAGGCCAAAAATAAAATCATAAAAGAAACCAGATTGTCTTGAAACTTATCCGACTTCACGCTGTATCTTTTAAAATAGACGTTGTAGACCAGCGCGGCATAAAATCCATATTGAAGAAATGGTATTCTTAATCTGGAATACCAATTTCGATTTTCTAGATTCTGATTTCTCATTTTGATATAATCTTCTCTAGAATAACCTTGAATTTTATCTTCTACTCCTTCACCTAACTGGGAACTATCGAAATTACTCAAAAAACTGTAGAATAAATTTGGCAAGATAAAAGAAAGTGCTAAGAAAGATAAGTACACAAGATTGCGATTCCCTAAAAAACTGTAAGCTAAAACAATTACTGTTGCTAAAGCGAAGCTAAAATGAACAAGACATGACAAGAAACAAAAGAGTAAAAATCGTTTATTCTCTGATTTTAAATACATGATAACGCCATAGATATAAATCCAGGATGCAATTGGAAAACGGATGGCTTGAACGTTATTGATTGGAATCAAGAACCACAAGAGAATAAAAAAAACTTTTACGTTAAACGATTTGATTCCTTCAACATCATCAAAAATGACTTCAATTACTTTCAACATAAAGTAAGAAAAGACAAAGGAATGAACCATAAACATGACCTGGTAGGAATCCGTAAAGCGGGATACTAAAAAGTTTACCACAACCGAATAAAGGTCGAGTTCGCCCGAATTAGATTTTCGTAGTAAAATGGTTTGAATTAAAGCAAAAAAGCTACTTGAATCTAATTTTGCAAAGAGCTCGAATTTCTCTTTATGAGCAAATCCGTCCATTGATTCTCTTGCAAAATTAATGGTGTATCCAAAATACGTAAAAACAAAGAGTAAAATTTTCCGGCTACTTTTCAAGCCGAAATTTCGCACAGCTACACAGCCGGCTAAAAATGGCCAGATTAGAAAAATCAGTTTCAAGCCTTTGTTAGACCTTTCCTGATTTACTTTTGCCCGTATTAAGAGATCAGATTCCAATCTAATTTTTGATGTTTTTTAAGTGAAGTAGCACTAGATTTTCCGAGCAGCTTTTCATAATCTCTAGCATCTATGCCCGCGTTCGGACGGAGTACTGTTAAATTCTCTGTAGTAAAAATTTCTCCTGCCTCAATATCTCTAGCGGGATAAACGGCTCGTCTGAAGCTCTGTACGTGTCCGTTTTCGATTTCAATAGCTACAGGCTGTTTAGTGCATGAGCCCTTCAAGCTATTAATTTCTTGAATTTCGGCAATTAACTCCTTGATTTCTGGATTTGTCAAAGAAACTTTGTGGTCTCTAAACACCTTTCCTTCTCTAGAATCGGTAAAGTGGAATTCTAAAACTTCAGCTCCCATAGCAACACTATACATCAAAGCTTTTGAACCTTCGGTATGATCCGAGTAGCCTATGGTAAGACCTGTAAGTTCTTTCAATCGAGACATTACGCTTAAGTTAGCATCTGCGTTGGGTATCGGATACATACTTGTACATTGAAGTACCGCCAAGTAGTTTGGATCTCTGTAAATGTCATTCACACTTTGAATAAAAGAAACAGCCTCTAGCACTTCTGCTTCGGTTGACAATCCCGTTGAGATTATTATAGGCTTGCCTAGTTCCGCCGTTTTTCTTAAAACTGGGTAAGCGGTTAGATCGCCACTACCTATTTTATATAAAGAAATATACTTGTCGAGCCAAACCATGGCATCTAAATCCCATACAGACGAGGTATATTTAACCCCTGCCGCCAAAACCATTTCTGCCAGCTCTATATGTTGTTCTTGCGACAGCTCAAATTTCTTAAAGTGCTTATTTCTATCTGGACTTTCAACTTGAGAAACTAAGGTGTCGCCGGTATAAACTTGAAATTTGACATAATCAACACCACTGTCTATAGCTAGTTTGGCCAATCGTTTGGCGTATTCAAAATCACCTTCATGATTACCTCCTATTTCTGCTATCAAAAGCGGCCCGTATTTTCCGATAAAATTTCCCATAATTTTTATTTTGTAAAATCTTCAATCTCGTCAATGAGTTTTACCGCTTTTGGTAAATTTACATTTTTCCATTTGGCATACAATCCAATTCGCTGATAATAATGCTTTAAGGCAAATCTCGGACAATGAGATTGCTCATAAAAAAGCGCAGTCGAAGCAGTCGAAACAACACATGAGTTCACCGAATTGGCGATGTATAATTCAGCTGGAACATAATTTTGTACCACTACATCACCAAAGGCAGCTTCCATCATTTTTCGGCGCTCGGGTTGCGGATATGCTGGGTGTATTTTAATGAGCACCTTTTCTTTTTTTAGAACATGTAAAATCTTTGCAATCTCTTCAATCTCAGAAGCGAACAATTTTTCATTTAAAATGATTGGAGCAAGGTAAATCAAACAATTTTCTAATTTTGTGAAATCCCTATTATCGCCACTTACAAAGCAATTATTTGCAACTCGTACACTATTAGAGGTAGGAAAAAGATTAATTTTTTGAATGGCCTTTCCACAGGCTTTATCGATAAATAAATCGGGATGAGTCATCCACAATTTTTTTATGTAACCACTTCGGTGCATGTGTCGACCAAACCAAATAAAATCTCTTAAAATAATCCCTCTCTTATAAAGTTTATAGTAGATATTAAAAGTTTCTTTTATTCTACCTTTCCATAATGATACTTCTTGTTTGTGATAAAACAAAGCACCGTCCTGGATTTGATGTATAGTTGTTTCTTTTTTAACTTGAGAAAGAACATAAGTCTCGAAAGGCCTGTATGCGTGCGAGGTAAATAAATTGACAAGTGGCTTATTAAAAATCTCGTTCTTTACTCTTTCCTTAAAATTCTGATCCGAAAAACCTAATCGAATCGCGTTAACATTTGGTGGAAGCATTGCAATATTTACCCCTCCACCTCGGTGGTCGCACAGTACCAACTGATTGTTATAACTACCATCGGAAAAAAATTCTTCTATCACCGATAATGCCAACATAATCTGATACTCTGTCGCTAAAACAAAAACATTATTTCGAGGCTCTAATTGTTTCATTTTTGAGTATATAAAGGTAAAATTCTCTCAAGATTATACTTGATGTGCGATTCTGTAAACGCATCGAAGATGCTACTTATGTTTTCAAAATCTTCCGGTGTGTCTAATGCGAATTGCAAACCTGCAGCTTCTGGTAATTCCGTATTGTACTGAAAAAAAACGTTCTCGGGAAGGTGTTCATACCAGTACGAAGTTACATGTTCGAAGTACTTTTTATCTGTTGAAATTTCACTTAGCGCATTTCTGTAAGAACTTAACTTCACAATTTCAATACTCATCCCCTTCGGATAGGTTCGGTTATGAACGTTTGTAATGAAATCGTAGCTGTGAGAAATTTGCTTAATCATCGATTCCAATACATGTGTGTCGACGAAGACATTATCACCATTAATACGGGCGGCATATTCAAAATCGTAGTGCATAGCTGCTTCATAAAAACGCAGAGCAACGTTGTCTAAGCTTCCTCGAAAACAATTATACCCACGTGCTTTTGCAAATTCTGCAATCGGCTCATCGCTTGCTTCAGAAGAAGTTGCAATAACTATGTGCTTAAGTGGTATTACCATTGATAAACGTTCTATAATAATTTGCAATACCTCTTTCCCGTGGATGGTCATTAAAGCCTTGCCCGGCAAGCGAGACGAGTTATATCTCGAAAGTACAATTGCACCAAATTTATTCACGAGCCCTTATTTTTTTAGCAGGTGTCCCTGCCCATATTTCAAAAGGAGGAACATCTTTATTTACTACTGAATTTGCTGCGATTACAGCGCCATCTCCTATGGTCACTCCTTTTAAAATTGTAACATTACTTGCAATCCAGACACCATTGCCAATTTGTATAGATGCGGTAACATTAGGCTGCTGATTGATTAGCTGAGCGCGCGCTGCACTGTGATTACTATCTACTATGTAAACAAAAGGCGCTATC
>JAIXTU010000256.1 GCA_027483785.1 Flavobacterium sp. | reverse complement strand
CTGGCGAACCGCAATTGAGCGTGATACTGTTATCTGAAGAACTTAAACTGTTATTAAATTCAAATTTTGCAACAGGCTGTTGTGCTTGTAAACCGAAGCTTACTAGCAAGCAACCTAAAAGTGATAGTAGTGTTTTCATCATAAATCAAATAAAATTTCGCACAAAACTAGAACTGCAATATGCTCGTATTTAGGATGATTTCACGAACGGTGCGAAATACTTCACTAACGGAAGCTTTTTTACGTTAACAAAAATTTTAACTTTACGGCATACGCGCTAATTATGACAGTACTTTTGGTAGACGACGAAGCAAATGCAAGACAACTTTTAAAAAGCTTGTTAGCTGAGCACGCACCCGAATTTGAGGTTATAGCTGAGGCCGAAACCGTAAAAGAAGCCGTTAAAAAAATTAATTCTCATCAGCCGAATGTAGTTTTCTTAGATATTGAAATGCCTAATGAAAATGGTTTTGCTTTGTTTGAATATTTCGAAAACCCGTCGTTTAAAACTATTTTTTGCACCGCTTACGCAGAATTTGCCTTGCGTGCCTTCGAAGTTTCGGCGGTAGATTATATTTTAAAACCGATCAGCATTGAAAAATTACAAGCTGCTTGTCGGAAAGTTTTGCAGCAATCGCCTGGAAATTTAAGTAGTCAGATTCAATTACTTCGCGAAAGTATTGCCGATCAACGTTTGAGTAAAATTGCGTTGCCGTTGTCGGACGGACTCACTTTCGTAGATTTAAAAAACGTCTTGTATTTTGAAGCCGATGGCTCGTACACGCATGTGGTTACTAAAGCAAAAAGCTATTTAGTTACTAAGAAAATCAAGGAGTTTGACGATGTGCTTACGCAGAACGAACAGTTTTTTCGCTGTCATCGTTCCTACCTGATCAATCTTCAGAACATCAAAAAATACAGTCGTAAAGACGGGAATTCGATTGTATTCGAAAATGATAAATGGATACCCGTTGCGCGAGAGAAAAAAGCTGATTTCGAGCTGTTAATCAAATCCTTATACTTATGAAGATCGGATTTTTACTGCTCTTTGTATTGCTAAGTATCAGCTCAAACGCGCAAAGTCCGATCGAAATCGAACAAAAGCTGCAATCGCGTACGTTAACCGACAGTGCTCGTGTGGAATTGTTGGTTGATTTTTGTGTGGCAAACACTTTTGCCAATCAGCCTAAAAACTTAACGTACGCGCAAAAAGCGTTGCAAATATCGAGAAAGATCAAATATCCGTTAGGAGAAATTCGCGCCTTAAACTGCGTTGGAAACTACTATTATCAACAAGCGATATACGACAAAGCCGTTACGTACTACACACAAGCGCTGCGTTTGGCTACACGTTTAAAAATGACGGAGAACATTGTTATTGGAAACAGTAATCTAGCTTCGGTGTACACGCGCGACAAGAAATTTGAAAAGGCTTTAGTTTTGCTCAAAGAAGCAGATAAAATTTTACTTGAGAATGGTTCTAAAGACAATCCGAAACGGGCGGCAATACTAACCAATTTAGGAATTGCTTACAGCGATGTGTTACAATACCAAAAAGCGATTGCTTGCCACGAAGAAGTTTTGCGTATTTGCGAGTCGGCGAAAATCCCCTTCGGAATTATACTGGCAAAAAGTAATATCGGTTCGTGTTTTTTCAAGCAAAATCAGTTTGAAAAAGCAATTCCGTTTTTTCAAGCAGCTATTCGAATTGCCAAAGAAAATCAAGCGTCTAACTTACTCGGACAACCATTAGCCGAACTTGCTGTTTGTTATCAGAAGAGAAAAGATTACACCCATGCCACGGCATTATTAAACGAGTCGATTGCCGTTTCAAAACCGATAAACGATCAGAACAACTTGCTTACCGCTTATCAAAAACTGCATGAATTAGCGTTTGAAACCGGCGATTATTCAAAAGCATATAAAACATTATTGCTGTATCAAAGCAAAAAAGATAGCGTATATAACATTGAAAAAGAACAAGTTATTTCGCGATTATCGGAAGCTTTTGAATCGAAAAAGAAAGAGTCAAAGATTAAAAGCTTGTTGCAAGAAAAACGAATCACAGATTTAAAAAATCAGACGCAAGAGCGCACCATTTGGATTTTAGCGCTTGTATTTTTAATGCTGATTGGATTGGCATTTGCATTATTTAAGCGCTATCAAATTCGAAAAAGAAACGAATTAATACGTGCCAGTTACGAAGAAACAACGCGAACCTTACAGGCAGAAAAACGCGCCACTGAAAGCGAATTAACAGCTCTGAAGAGTCAGATGAATCCACATTTTATTTTCAATGCTTTAAACAGTATTCAACATTTGTTTATGTATGGTGATAAAGTAGTGGCGAACAAACAGATGGAGAACTTTACAACGCTTACACGCGAAATACTGAGTTTTTCAGGCAAACGCAACATTACGCTAAGCACTGAAATTGAATTACTTAAACGCTACTTAGAATTAGAAAAAATGCGTTTTAACGACGATTTTGAGTATGACATTCAAGTGGGAAGTGAGCTTGATCCGGATTTTGACAGCTTGCCTCCAATGATTTTACAGCCTTTTGTTGAAAATGCGTTGAAACACGGCTTGTTACATAAAAAAGGTACCAAAAAGATAGAAATTTCTTTTTCGGAAATCGATAATACCTTGTTGTGTACCATTTACGACAACGGAATTGGACGAAAAGCGGCAAGAGAACTTTCTGAAAAACGAGTACAACACGAATCGTTTGCAACTTCGGCAATCGACAAACAATTGGAATTATTAAATACCGATGAAACCACTTACTCGGTGGCGTACGAGGATTTGTACGAAGATGGGATTGCAGCAGGCACTCGCGTGGTACTGAAAATTACACATAAAGAGTAAAAAAATCAATTTAGCGAAACAATTCGGGTTTTAATCTAAAAGGCTAGAAAAAAGCTGTACATCTTTTAATTGTGTTGTTCACGAAATGTTTCGAGAACAAGCGCTGGATCGAGCGTGCGTTTTGGAGCGTTTTTCATTAGCGCAAGTAAACGCTTGCAAGCAGACGGATTTAACCCCATATCGATTGCGCTTTGGCAAATGGCAATTTCTTCTTTTTCATGCAAAACACCGTCGGCATGCATGAGTAGTGCTAATCGATAAAACTGCT
>JAIXTU010000391.1 GCA_027483785.1 Flavobacterium sp. | reverse complement strand
TCACTTGAAGAAAGTGCAGAGCTAACGATTATTTTTCCGTCGGTTTTAGCGATTAAGCTGGTTGGAAAATCGTATTCGGCCCCTCCAAGTGTTGCGTATCCGTTTCCGTTGAAAGTAGTGTCGAGCGATCCGTTGGAATTGTATCTAAAAACAACAACATCTATATCGTTACCATTATTAATAGTTCCCGTTGCTACAATTTTTCCAGAAGGGAGGGCTTTTACGTAAAATAAGCCTTCTTGATCTGCAACAGTTGAAGCTGCATTTGAAGTTCCTCCTGTTCCAAAAGTTGTGTCAATTGTACCGTTAGCATTTAAACGTGATAACATGAAGTTTGAAGAGAAGCTTGTACCAATGGTATAGGCTTCATCACCGGCTACGAGTATTTTACTGTTACTTAGAATTTCTAGGTCAGTTACTGTCGTAAAGTTTGATGAAAACAGTACAAATCCGTTATCTCCGAAGGAAGTATCTACAGTTCCATTTGTGTTTATTTGCACAATGTATGAGTAAATCTCACCAGCTGCGATAAGAATTTTTCCGTTTGCAGTGATTTCGATATCATTAATGTTGTAGTAGGGCGCTTGATTTAAAAATCTTAGGATTCCATTATCTGCGAAAGTCGTGTCTAAGGTTCCGTTAGCATTGTATCGGACCACTACAGTTCGGAGTTCGTCGTTGTAAAAAGCTACTCCCCCAGCGACAATTTTTCCATCGGGTTGTAATTTTGCTGTGTTGATTTCATCGTAAGCAGAGAAAGGGAAGAAAAGCTGGACAATACCTCCGTTATTGAATGCCGTATTTAATGAACCATTTGTGTTGATTTTACATAGGTAAATTCGGTCTTCAAATAAAGAAATATTTGCATTACCTGAAAATACGATATTACCATCATTGGCCACGGAAAAGTCTGCTAGATCATCATCTAAACTGGCAATTGTGTAAACTGTTTGTCCGTCGTTGTCGAAAGTTGTATCAGCACTGCCGTTAGAGTTGAATCGGAAGGCTGTAGCTTTTCGGTAGTTTATAGTATTTAAGGTAACTTCGGTGTTGGTAAAATACATGTACTTACCTGATGCTAAAAGTTTAAGGATTCCATTGTCAGAAACAAAATTATCGGGTGCATTACTGAAGGCGAGTCCATCGCTATCAAAAGTAGTATCGTAACTGCCGTTGGTGTTTAATCTGGCAATATACACTCTTGGGGCACTGTTAACGAACGTTTCGAATGCAAAGACTAATTTTCCATCGGTTTGAGCAATAACATTCGATGGGTTTAAACCAACACCTCCTGTAAATGTAAAAATTCGAGTTCCCGTAGTGTTGAATGTAGTATCTAAATTGCCTGATGCTGTGTATTTAGCTATAAAAAACTGTGATGAAGTTCCAATGGAAAGTCCGCCAACAACGATACGGTTATTGTTTAAAACCGCAACTGAATTTGCAAGTTCACTTCCGCCAATATTCGTGATTGTGCTTCCGTTTGTTCCGAAAGTAGTGTCTAAAGTTCCGTCGGTGTTGAAACGTGTTAATCGGTAATCTTGCTGGGTGACATTGTAGTAAGAAAGTACAATTATTTTGCCATCGGATTGAAGGGCAAAATCGACAAAATAGATCATATTAAATTGATCATTGTTATCTGTTATAAGTGTTCCTTCATCACTAAATGTTGTATCTAGAGTACCATTTGGCAAGTATCGCACAAGAGTTACCTCCGAAATTTCGCCGCCACCAACAAGTATTTTACCATCCGATTGAATGATCAGCTTTTCGAAGTTGCTTACATTCTCATTGATAATTCTTCCCGTACCGTTGAAACTGGTGTCTAGCGTTCCGTCGGCATTTATGCGTATCAGAAAGCCGTAAGTATTATTGAAGTTGTTAAACTGACCTGCTAAGACAATTTTTCCGTCGGCTTGTGTTGCTTGTGCATTTACGTTAAAATCGGCTTGCCCGATATCTGTAAGTATTTTTCCGTTATTTCCGAAAGTTACATCCAGATCGCCACTGTTTTGGGCAGACGATATTCCGACTGAGAAAAGGAAACTCAGTAAAAAAGTAATTTTTTTATTCATAGAAATGTGCCATAGCGGCAATAGTTAGGTTTTAGCAAAAAGTTTTCAAAAGTAGTTTTTTTGCGTTAATACCGCAGATTTAAAATCGGCTTTCTACTATTTCTTGAAGCGTATCGTAGATTGGCTAGTTATCACATATTATGGTACGATTTTATCTCCTCGCTGCCGTCAAAATAATCTACCAAATGATTTAGTGCTTCACAACCAGCTTTTCAACTTCTTTGTGATTACCTTCAAATTTTAAGTGCAACAGGTAAATTCCATTGGGTAGTGAGTTCGTATCCAATCGATTACCATGATACTTTGTTGGAATATGTTTGCCGTCGATGGTAAAAATCTCTGCACCTAAAACCGTATCGTCGAGTGTAATGAATTGAGAAGCTGGATTTGGATAGAACGATTTTTTAGCTTTATCGAATTCTGCGGTGCTTAAAGGACTATTTAAATAGAATTTAGCCATGGAAAAGTCGTTTGAATTCTCGGTAAAAACACTTGAACCGCATGCAATTGCAGTATTTCCTGATACAATTAAACTATTTATGACGTCAGCCTTATTGTTGAAATCTAATATCAATTTTCCGTTGTCTGCGAAAGAGTCATCCAACGAACCATCAGTATTCACGCGAATTACTGTAAAATTATTAGTACTATATTCTACAGGAAAAAATGTTGTTCCAGCAATTAACAATTTACCATTATTATCTTCATAAAGATCTTTAGGTCTTGATATTGTTTGTTCTGAAAATTCAACAATGCCGTCTCCGCCAAAACTTGTATCTAGTTCTCCATTAGCAAAAAAGCGAGCTATAACAGGTGAGTAGCTCCAAGAGTCGGTTTGAATAGTCAAAGTAGTGTAAGATAAAATTATTTTATTTGTTCCACTAATAATCAACCTATGTGGAATTTGGGTTCCGTCAAATGGTATAGTAGTTATTCCGGAATTAAAAGACTCGGTATCTAAGGTACCATCGGCATTGTAGTGAAATAAAGCTACATTTTGCCTTTCTTGATTCTGTATTGTTCCAGCTGCGATTATTTTTCCTGACGGAAGTGCTTGAACGTCGTGCAACACTTCATTGTCGTTTATGGTTGAGCCTACTGTGGAGTTGCCATTAATACCAAATGTGCTGTCAGATGTTCCGTTGGCATTCAATTTAATTAGCTTATAATTCCTACTTAAAGTTCCCCCAATGTTTGAAATTCCGCTACCAGCTAAAAGAATTTTACCGTCATTTAACAATTCAATTTTCATGATTTTAAAATCATCAGCATCAAATGTTTTATATCCGCCATTTCCGAAACTGTTATCAATAGAGCCATTGGCATTAAGTTGTGCCACGAATGAACCTTCGTTTCCTGAAGCAACTAGTATTTTTCCAGAAGGGGTTATTTCTATGTCTTTAAGATAGCAAAAGGAGCCATAACTTCTAAGTATTCGAAAACCTCCAACTCCAAAAGAAGAATCTAAGGATCCGTCACTATTAAATCGGGCTACAATTGGACGTAGTTGATTATTCGAAAAAGCATTTCCACCAACTACAATTTTGCCATCAGGTTGTAGTTTACTCGCAACAATCTGGTTGTATGCAGGGAAGGGATGTAAATATTCCAAAACTTCCTCCTCTGAGTTAACAAAAGTTTGCCATCCGTTCGTTTCAACTTTAATTAAGAAAATGCTTTCTTTATCTTGTGAAATGTCAGTATTTCCTGTTATTGCTATTGTGCCATCATTATTCATCGACAAACCTCCTAATCTGGCGTGTAAATCGCCTGTGTAGCAATGTGTATTTCCGTTATATTGGCTGCCGAAATCTATATTGGTACTGCCATTTGGGAGAAAATTATACAGATATACTTGTCTGTAGGTGCCTGTGCCGAAATTAACAAACATCCTCATCGCAATAAGATAAGTTCCGTTCGGTAGAATTCTTAAAATGCTTCTCCCTTCGTAATCAGCATTGAGTATAATTTCTGATGCAACACCGTCCCCGCTAAAAGAGGTGTCTAGATTACCTTGCGCAGTGACTCGATATAATAATAGCGTAGGACAGTTATCTACTAATGTTTCAATTACAAAAAGAAACTTTCCATCGGATTGGACGACTAAATTTGATAATTTCATAAGGCTAATACCGTTATATCCTGTTAACACATATGAGCGCCACCCGGTGGAATTAAAAGTTAAATCAAAAATTCCCGACGCAGTAAATTTTGCTATGAAATATCTTTGGAATGAGTTAATATTGGTAGTGCCAGAAATAACGATTTTATCATCGTTTAAGACTAGAACATTCTGGGCATCACAATAGGTTCCTATTGCTAATGTTGTAGCACCGTTTGTTCCAAAAGTGTCGTCTACTTCTCCATCTGATTTGTAGCGCGTCAATATCGGAAAATTCTCAGGACCGCCATTAAAAATGTTATCCAGGCGAGACAGTAGTATAATTTTTCCATCAGACTGTAGAGCTAAGTCTATATAGTACTGTCCGGCTCCTTGCTCAAGTATTGGACCTACTGTTCCACCTTGACCAAAACTATTATCTAAGGTACCATTTGGTAAATAACGAAGTATTCTAAAGATAGTTGCATATTCACCTACACTCGCAGCTATTAATAATTTACCATCAGGCTGTGTAACTACTTTGTAAAAATCTGTTACATCTCGATTTATAACTAGCCCTGTACCGTTGAAGCTCGTGTCTAAACTGCCATCTCCGTTAATTCGCATCAAATATCCATACGAGTTATCATGCATTAATACGACACCAGCAATTACAATTTTGCCATCAGTTTGAGTTATTTGACTTCTAACTGAGAAATCAGCTTGACCAAAATCTTTCAGCACTTTTCCATTTTGTCCAAAACTGATATCCAAATCTCCACTATTTTGTGCTTGCAGAAATCCAACACAAAGGAAATAAACTAAAAAAAAGGTAACTTTTTTTAACATGGCGGCTAGGTTTAAGTGTTCTTGCTTAGTTAATATTTGCAAACTAACGTAAAAAAAACAACACTTAAAAATGCGGTAAAGAAAAGTGCGCGTTATTTGTAAAGAGTTTGTTTACAAGTAATTTAACTCGCTCTTCAAAAACTTCGCTGTAT
>JAIXTU010000327.1 GCA_027483785.1 Flavobacterium sp. | reverse complement strand
TTTGTGCTGCGGTAATTCGCTAAAAACGTTAAACAAAAACAAGGCGGCGCGTTTGTTGTCGGACAAGCGTAAGTCGCCGTGATACAAAGCAAAATCGCCCATGCCAGCTGCCGATGTACAACGCTCATTTCCATGAAACGGCGGTAAATAATGTGCGTGAGCCACTTGCGCAACTTCGAGCGTTTCGCGTTTCGAAATCGTGAAAATTGTGGAAAACCGATTTAAGTGCGTTTCGTATTTTTGGTATTTCTTTGCTTCCCAACGATACAACAATTGCTTGATCCTATTGGTTTCGGAATTCGCTAATCCGTTGTAATACACCGACTCCAAATTATGCAAACGCAAATACAACTTGCGATCGCGAAAAGCCGGAAGCGTAGCAAAAAAGCTGCTTTGCAAACCTTCGATTAAGATGGGCGCATCGGATGCCAAAAGCTGTTTAGTTAAATTCGTATGAAAACGACTCACCACCGAAAGCGGATATTGCGAAAACAACTGCCCTATTTTACGCTCTTTCGGATACAGGTGAACGGCCTTGCACAACGCTTGTAATTCGGGCTTCACCTCTGTGCGATCGGTAACAAAACAATGCAAGGTAATTTCGATTCCAAGCGCATGCAACGCTTGAATTCGATAAAAAACATCGATTACACCACCATAATTAGCGGGAAACGGATTCTCAAAGCAAACTATCTGAAGTTTTTTCGCATCTTGCATGTCGACAAATGTATCATTTTCAAACCGCTTTTTATGCCATTCTTTTCGGTAATCATGCCGCTTTACAACAAAGAAGCTTTTGTACTCGAAGCCGTGAACAGCGTTTTGCAACAAACGTTCGCTGATTTTGAGTTGCTGGTTATTGACGACGCGTCGACCGATAAAAGTTTGGAAATGCTATCGGAAATCAACGATAAGCGACTGAAAATCATACGCAATCCTCAAAATTTAAATCTGCCCAAAACACGAAACGTCGGAATTGCTGCGGCAAACGGAACTGTACTCGCATTTCTGGATTCCGACGATAAGTGGGAACCGACGTTTTTAGAAGAAATCTATGAAATGTACGAGCAGTTTCCCAACGAAGTCGTTTACGCAACTGCCTACTACAAATGGTTTTCTGGTTCGTTTCGCGGTCCGAATGCCGCTTTGAATCGTGAAAATCGGACGCAAATTACTAACGATTTTTTCGAAAAAGCCGTCGGTGAATCACCGTATTGCAGCTCGAGTATTGCCATTCGAAAAACGGTGATTGAGAAAATGGGCGGCTACAACGAAACGGTAACTTTTGGCGAAGACATTGATTTATGTATCCGTTTGCACGCGAATTATCCGCTGGTTTTCAACCCGAAACCCTTGGCTTGGTATCGGCAAAATGAAAGCGGACAAATGACAATGAGCCAGATCAGCACAAAAGTACACACGCCATTTAGTACTTATGAAAAGGAATTTGGCAATGTTCCGGGATTAAAAAAGTATCTGAATTTTCATCGTTACGCTTTGCTAATGGCGGCTGTTCGAGAAAGAAACGACACCGTAGCGAATCGGTATCAACAAGAAATCGATTTTAATACTTTAGATGCTAAACGTAAATTGCTTTGTTCACTGCCACGACCGCTGCTTCGTTTTGCTTTTAGAATGAAAAACTTATTGAATAGACGCTAGAAAATCGTCGTAATCGCGGATGTAATCGTCTTCTGAGAATTCTTCGGAAGCCAAAACCAAGCACACGGCACCGGAAGAGAAATTTTCGAGTTCGCGCCAGATTTTTGTGGTAATGAGCAAACCACGATCGGGCTTATTTAACGTGATGGTTTGTCGGCGTGAACCGTCGTCGAGCACTACATCAAAACTACCCGAAATGGCAATTAACACTTGTTGCAAATTGAGATGTGCGTGTCCGCCGCGCTTGGCCGAACTCGGAATATCGTATAAATAATATACGCGTTTGACGGCAAACGGCAGTGTATCTTTTTCAATTACTGCAATGTTACCTAGTGCGTTTTCTATTTTGGGAAGTTCTAGCTGTTTGATGTTCATAAGATATAAACTGGTCGTAAATTTAGACAAATACCGAATCAAATTCGAAATTGTTGCCCATTCAGAGCGATTTTACGCGGTATAATCTTTACCTAACGGCTCTTTTCGGGAATTCGCGTATTTGTAGTGGCGAGTTTCGTATTTTAGGCGTCGAATTTTCGGAAAACAACTTTTTTGTTCATCGTGTCTATACCCGAACCACTTGTTAGCGTAATTTGCCTGTGTTACAATCACGAAAAGTTTGTGCGCGAAGCACTTTTGTCGGTTTTAAAGCAAACGTACACTTCCGTAGAAATACTTGTTGTAAACGATGCCAGTTCCGACGGTTCGCAGCAAATCATCGAAAAACTACAACTTGAATATCCGCAGATTAAAATCATTCACAACAAACAAAATCTAGGAATAACCGCTTCGTTCAATAAAGCGTTTACCGTTTCTAAAGGACAGTATATTCTCGATTTTGCAACAGACGATGTGTTGCTTCCCAACGCCCTTGCCGTATTAGTTGCTGAAGCAAAAAAGCACGAAGCAGCTGTTGTTTACGCGAATTCCGAACGTATTTCAGAATCGGGCGCGCATCTGGGCTATTTCTTTGCTGTCGATGAAAACAAACGTACGCTTCAGAAAATTCCGCGTGGCTTGATTTACGAATTGATTGTAAATTCGGGCGAAATCGTAAATCCGGTTGCTTTGTTGGTTTCGCGGAACATTCACGTGGAATTAGGCGGCTACAACGACAGTTTAGCTTACGAAGATCTCGACTTTTGGTTACGTGCTTCGCGGGATTATCCGTTTTTTTATATCGACCAAACGCTGTCGCAGAAACGCTATCTGGAACATTCATTGGGATATGCATTTAAGGAAAAATCGGTTTTAGGCCGACGCATAAACGCTTCGACATTTAAAACGTTGTGGATGGCTTTCACGCAGTTAAATCGAAGCAAATCGGAACATCGAGCCTTGCTAAAACGTGTTCATTACGAAATGGGTGTTGTTTTTCGAAACAGCAATCTGCGCTTGTGGATTCCGTACGTGCTTTTCAAAATTGCGATTCATCTTAAAATTTTGATTTCGAAATGATTACGACGATTATTCGAAAACCGAATTTCATTTGGAAAGCCGTTCTTTTTTTGCTGATCATGGCGCGTTTTGCCTTTGTAGGAAAAGGATTTTTCGCTTTCCCCGACGAATGGCGCTTTACCGAATCGGTCGAAGCTGTAAAAGCGCTCGTTTCCTGTGACACAACCGACTTCTGGCAACACATTTTCAAAACGCAAGGACGACCCGCCGACGCACTTTTAAAACTCATTCCTGCAAGCATTATTTACACTGCACACCACTTTTTTGGAACACTGCTGTACAGTGAATTCGCGGCTTCCGTCATGTTTCTGTTCAACTTCAGTATCTATTTGCTGTTGCTACGCACGTATTTTAATTTATTCAAAACCTTGATGAACAACGAAAATTTGGCGTGGTTTGGCATTGTCTTGTACTCGTGTCTGACTTTATCGTTTATTTCGTTGCGTCACAGCGATCCGTACGACAGTTCACAGTTGTTTTTTGCAATTGTTTTACTTCGCGTTTGCCAAGCGAATTTTACAGCAAAAGCGTCTTTTGTTTGGGGATTTATGGCTTTTTTCGCCTACCTCATTTATCCGGGAAACATTTTGTTCTATGCTATTATTGCTGCGTTTTTTGGCTTTTTGGTGTATCGAAAGCAAAATTTTAAAGCAGCGTTTACGCATTTAGTTTTCTACGGTTTGGGAAGTGCATTTTTACTTTTCTTAACCGAACTAGCTTCGCGATACAGCGGTATGTCGTTTTTACGAGAATCGCTTTGGTTATCTACATCGATACTTCAAGGCAGTTTTTCCGAGGCTTATACATTTGTTTTCAAGTACTTTTTTGAAGTTGAATCGGTTTTGGGAATTGCCTTAATTATTGGCTTCTTCTGCGGAAGCATCGTGCTGTTAATCAAACAAATACCTGTCTTCCATAAAGAAAAAATACTTGCTTTATTGCTCATTTCGATTGCGTTCTTTCTCTTCTACGCAAGTGCCAGCTTCTTCCTAGAAAAAGTAGTTTGGTATGCGCGACTCCTGAAACAATTTGTACCGATTTTACTCGTTGTAGCCTTGCTCCCATTGAGTTTGCTTTCCAAAAAATGGCAAAACAGTTCAATCACTTTTTTCACACTACTTGCCCTAATTTCGTTTGCACTTTCGTGGAAGGAATATCGTACCGTAAACTATCCGCGCGACATACTATTTGACCAACAGGAACAACACGGGAAAGCTGCCATTCAAACAACTACGGAATTTAAAAACTTCATTTCGTTTTACGCACAGCAACCTACTAAAAATGCAAGTTATACGCTAGTGAATTTTGGAATTGTTTTTCCGTACCGAGAACTCAGCGATTACCGCGTTTACAGACCTAAAAGCAACGATACTTTAGTTTTAGATGTTCCGGATTGCAGTTCGTTTAAGGCGTATCAGTTTGAAGGCTACAACTTAGAAGAACGCGCAAACATTGACCAACAAACGCCCCGATTAAAGATTTATCGCTTGAATTTGGAAGCGAAAAAAGCAACTGCCAAATAAACAATATTGGAAAGTACGTAAATCCAAGCTACGGCTGTTGTTGCACTTTCGTGGAAAAGATAGAAACCCAATAAAAGCGTGGTATAAGAAACGATTTCGCAAAGAATAAACGACTTCCATTGGTGCTTTGCCAGTAAAACAAAACCAAAGAAAACAGCAAGTGCACGAACGACATCGCCAAAAAGTTGAATCGGAAACAACGATTGTGCAGTCACATAAGCCGATGAATACAGTGCCGGCACCAAGAAACTACTCGAAAATGCTAAGATTGATGAGCCAACGATAAACGGTAAAAATCCGATTTTTAAAAACCTTACAAAAACGGCATTTGAAGATTTTAAAGCAACGGATTCGGAAATTTTTGGAAAGAAATACAAACTCACAAATCCGATAAAAACTAAGGCTATTTGCGACGATAATCGGTAAGCAGCTTCCCAATTGGCGGCAAAATCGGTTCCTGAAGTAGCCACCAACTGATTTCGAATGTAAACAAATGAAACTGCTGGTAAAACGGTCGATACAACGCCAGTGATTCCAAACTGAAGCAACTTCAAAGCCGTTTCGGAATGAAAGCGAAAATTCACATCCAAAAACAACCGATTTGCATTGAAAACAGTGAGTACAAATTGCAGAACAATGGCACCGATTGTTGCGTATAACGCGTATTCCAAATCCGTATAAACGAGTGCCAAACCAATAGCGATTGCACTGATGACCGTGATATAAAGATTGAGCACCAACACTTTAGAATAGAGTTGTAATCCGTTGTATATGTTTAAAATAGCTAATGAAATTCCGTTCAACGGCAGTAATAAAGCTAACAAAACGATGAGTGTTGATCCGTTTGAATAATTCCCAAACATCCAAGTCGATAGCGTGGCATGAAAAATCATTACAAAAACGGAAAGAACTACACTAACAACAACAATCGAACTAAAAATGGTTCCGAACAAAAATTTCGAATGTTCGTTTTTAGGCGTAGAAGCGGTAAGTGTTACAATTCCCGATTGCATACCTCCTGTTGAAGCAACTTCGGCTAACGACAGCACATTGCGTAAATTTCCAAAAACCAATAAACCCTGCGGACCGGCAAAAACAGCGACCAATTTGTTGAGCAAAACTGATGAAATAAAACGAACACCAATAAAAATTAGGTGCAAAAAGCCAACTTTTACAATACCTTGACTTTTACTACTCATAGCGGTTAAGCGTTTCAATGATGTAAGTAACTTCTTCGTTGCTCAAGAGTTGATGCAGCGGAATGGAAACCACTTCGCGATGAATGCGTTCGGTAATCGGTAAATTGCAATGCGCAAACTCGGGCATCGCTTTTTGTTGATGTGGCGCAATTGGATAATGAATCAAGGTTCCTACTCCGTTAACCTTCAAATAGTTTATGAAATGCTCGCGATTTTCAACCCGAATCACAAACAAATGCCACACATTGTTGGTTGAAGATCGTAAGGGTAAAATAAGCTGTGGATTACAAATTTCGTTCAAATACCGATCGGCAATAACTCGTCTTCTTTGATTATCAGCGTCTAAACGACGTAATTTAACGCGCAAAAAAGCGGCCTGAATTTCGTCTAAGCGTGAGTTAAAACCATTTATTTCACAGCTGTATTTTTGCTCCGATCCGTAGTTACGCAATTTCCGAATAACCGTCCCTAATTCGAGATCGGATGTGGTTACTGCACCAGCATCGCCCAACGCTCCTAAATTTTTTCCGGGATAAAAGCTAAAACCAGCTGCGTGTCCATAACTACCGGCTCTTAGAGACGAATCGTTTACAAATGCACCGTGTGCTTGGGCTGCATCTTCCACAAAAATCAAATCATGCTGCTCGCAAAACGAGGCGATTTCTTCAATATTTGCTAACCTTCCGTACAAATGAACGGCGAGTACAGCTTTTGTTCGGCTGGAAATATTACGCTCTAACGAACGCACGTCTAAATTGTATGTATCGGGTTCGGGTTCGCACAAAACCGGCACCAAACCCGCATGCTGAATGGCTAAAACACCCGCGATATAAGTATTTGCCGGAACTAAAACTTCGTCGCCAACAGCTAATTTGCCCAGCAATTTATAGCCTTCAAAAATTAATCGAAGTGCTTCTAAGCCATTTGCAACACCAATGGCTGCTGTGGTTCCGCAATAGTGCGCAAATTCTGTTTCAAATTTTTCGACTTCTTCACCTAAAACAAACCAGCCCTTTTTGATAACGCGCTGCGCAGACTGTTGTAATTCAGGCTGATAACTTTCTGTTATTCGTTGTAAATCAAGAAACGGAATCTTCATAATTAGAAAGTTAATCGATAAAACCGCTGGCAAAAAGTTTGTGCTCCGAAGCTTTCCTTCCACGCAATCAAACTGCTATTTAAATACATACCGTCGCGTTCCGTGGAAATACCAAAGCTAAAGAACTTTTTATCTTTAAAAACATCAATAATATGGGCAAGTAAAAAATCGAATGCACCTTTCACTTCCCGATCTTTTCGCATTGCAATGTACTGTGCATGAACTGTTTGTTTCGTAACAAAAAGAACGGTCCCTCCTAACAACTGCTGATTTAAAGACACCGTGTATAAAATGATGTTCTCGGGAAATCGCTGCTGCAAAAGTGTGATCTCTGCTGCGGTATGTACCGGCTCAACACCGTGACGTTGCTGTAAAACAGGAATTAAAACGTCATTCCAAAAAATAGGTAAATCGGTCTTGTTTGAAATTTGCAAATCTGATTGAGCTGCTGCTTTTAAACAGCGCTTTCGCAAATCGGAAAAAGCAATCGGAAAACTATAATCGACCGCACTTAAAGCATCGTTTCGATACAATCGTGCTCCTTTTTGAAACAAACTGTATTCCCAATGGTTTGATGGCTTTTGGTGATAAATTTCAGGAATGAGTTTGCAAGAAATTTCGGTTATTCCTGCACTTTCGTAGAAGGAAATGAGTGCTTCTAAAATATCGTTCGACATTTGCTGACTCATTTTATCATAAATCAAACCGCCGTACGACAAGCCTGCATGTGAGCTGATTTTATTTTGAGAAACTGTTGCTGGAAAGACAGCTATCAATTGGTTCTTCTGAAAAATCAAGACTGAAAAATCCTGAAAACGATCGGCGTGATAATCCATGAAATCGCGCTCAAATAAAAAAGTTCCGTTGCACGAATTGCGCATGAAGGCATCCCAAGTTTGACGTAAATCTGGCTGATATCGTATTAAATTTAGCACCACTTCTTTTTATCGGCGTGAAAAGTACGTAATTTCGAAACGAGTTTAAAAAGTTTCGGTCTTGAAAAAAAACTGCCGCTATTTTCTTTTCCTTCTTTTATGTTTGTTTGCGTCTTTACCACAGGCAAATGCTCAGGAAATTTCACTGTATCAGCAGTACAACGGCCGATATGGTTTTACCTTTTGCGGAAACACGTTAAACTTAACTGAAAACAATAATTTACCAGGAGTTCCTGCACCTCCTTGTGAAATACTAACGGAATCGTCGCAAGACTTAGTATTGCAAGGCGGCGATAATATTGTAGCGGCATACTTATATTGGGCAGGAAGTGGGACAGGCGACTTTGAAGTAAGCCTCAACAACGCAACCATTAACGCAGAACGTACTTTTAGCGCGGTTGGAAATAATGGAGCCGCGTACTTTGCCGCTTTCGCAGATGTTACCACACAAGTTATCAATGAAACGGCAACAACTTACAATTTAAGCGGATTAGATCTTACCGAGGTAATTGCAAATTATTGTCCTTTCGGAGGTAATTTTGGCGGCTGGGCCATTGTAGTTGTCGTTCAAAACGATTCGCTACCGCTTTGCCAGCTCAACGTTTACGACGGAATGCAACGTATTCCGGGATCGGTAAATATTCTGCTAACTAACTTAAATGTTGTTAGCGGTATCGATTCGCAAATTGGTTTTTTAGCTTGGGAAGGCGATAAAAATATTGCTTTTGGTGAATCACTTACCATCAATTCCATCACGGTTCAAAACACCTTAAATCCAACAACAAATGCTTTTAATGGAACTAATTCCTTTACGGGAAGCACCACGCTTTACAACATGGATCTTGACGTTTATGATTTAGAAGGTTTTGTGAATCCAGGTGATACGGAGGCAACAATTTCCCTTTCCAGTAGTCAAGATTTTGTGATGTTGAACTGTGTGGTTACGAAGCTCATCAACGAACTTCCAGATGCCACAGTTCAAATAATGGATTACGACGTAAGCTGCAATACTCGAACGCTCGATATCACGTATCAAGTCAGCAATTTAAATAGCACAGCAACATTGCCAGCGGGCGTGATTGTACTGTTTAGAGCAAATGGTTCCGTGATTGGAAGTACAGTTACGACAGCGCCAATTCCGGTGGCGGGATCTATAGTAGGCACTATTACCTTGGAAGTCTCTTCTTCATTACCGAACCCAGTTAGCATCGAATTAGTGGTCGATCAGAACGAGCTTGGGCAAACGTTTGTTCAGGAACTCAACGAAAATAACAACACTTACGTGGAAGAAATATCGTTTCCAAAAAGTCCGAATTTCAACAACGTTTCAAATGCAATATCTTGTAATGTCGGAAATGGCAGCGGATTTTTCGATTTTTCGTATGCTCGTATTGAGGCAAAAGTAAATGAAGACGATGAAGTTTCTCTTTTTTATAGCTACGAAGATGCTCTTGCGGGAACGAACGAAATTGCTTTCGGAAACGAGTCGATTTTAAGCAATGGAAGTCCAACAACGATTTATGTACGAATTCGCAATGCAGCGGGTTGCGAGACGTTTACCTCATTTAATCTAACTACGCAGCGATGCAAACCAAAAGTTTACAATTTAGTTGCAACAGATGAAGACGGATTTTACGACGAATTGATTGTTGAAGGTTTAGAGAATATCTTTGAATACGAGCTGTTTATTTACAATCGATAC
>JAIXTU010000197.1 GCA_027483785.1 Flavobacterium sp. | reverse complement strand
GCGCTCCGAACGTCTGGCACCATATTTCAATAAAGTACTCACTGTCAGAAAGATCATTAATGCCAGAAACAAATACCTACCGATTTCCAATAATTGAATTCGATCGGAAATAACACTCTGAATTTTAGATTTCTGTACAAAAACCTCAAAAACAACGACACCCGAAACCGTAAGAATCAGAAAAAAGATCAATAGAAAAGAAATGCCCATCGCTACAAAATACTGCCGAAAGAAGCTGCGCTTATTCCCGTAGTACTTAGAATGTTCAAAACCGCCTAAGATGGCATTAACACCGTTAGCTTGCAAAAAAATTGCCAATAAAAATCCAGACGACAATAACGAACTATTACTGTTATTCATGATATCGAACAGGATAATGGAAATGGCGTCGTACGTATTTGGTGGCACGCTGCCTGCTACAAATGCTAGAAAATCGTCCTGAAAATTGGGAATAGGAATAAACGGAATCAAGTTCAACACAAAAAGTGCAAACGGAAACAGCGCCATAAAGAAACTCCATGCAATGGCACCCGCACGGTACGAAACGGCACTTTCGGCAATTCCCACACCATAGATTTTCAACAACCGATACAGCGATAAATCGCCCATAAAACCGAGCTTCCATCTATCTAAAAATGAAATTATCGGCTTCAAAACCGGCCATTTTTCAAACGATAACGGTTTGTCTTGTAGCAACATTAAAAGGCTTTTAAACTTAAATCCATGTTGTAAACCGAGTGGGTTAACGCACCCGACGAAATGTAGTTCACGCCACATTCGGCATACGCGCGAATCGTTTTTTCATTGATGTTACCCGACGATTCGGTACGCGTTTTATCGCCAATTAAAGCAACTGCCTCACGAGTTTGCTCAAAGCTAAAGTTGTCGAGTAAAATCCGAAACACACCGCCGGCATCAATAATTTCTTGTACTTCGGCAATATTTCTGGCTTCCACAATTATTTTCAAATCCAAATCATTTTCTTGTAAAAAATCCTTGGTTTTTTGAATGGCATTGGTAATCGATCCCGCAAAATCATTGTGGTTATCCTTCAACATGATCATGTCATACAACGCAAAACGATGGTTTTCGCCGCCGCCAATTTTCACCGCCCATTTCTCTGCCGCTCTAAAATTCGGAGTCGTTTTTCGGGTGTCTAAAATTTTACACGAAGTTCCTTGCAGCAGTCGAACGAATTTATTGGTTTTAGTAGCAATCGCACTCATGCGCTGCATGCTGTTCAGTACGGTGCGTTCGGCTTTTAAAATCGATTGCGACTTCCCCCTAACGTGCAGCACCACATCGCCAATTTGAACGGGAGTGCCGTCCGAAATTAAAACATCCACGTGCAAGTCTGGATCTACCGTTTTGAAAATCATTTGAGCAAAAGCAACACCGGCGATAATCCCCGCTTCTTTTACGAGCAATTTCGCACGACCGGTTGCTGCCTCCGGAATACATGCCAGCGAACTGTAATCGCCCGGACCCACATCTTCCAACAAAGCCTGATCGATTATTCTTTGCAACTGTACTTCAAATTCGTGTTCTGAAATCATAATTAATAGTAACAGCAGGCTAAAATAGGAATTAAAAAATAATGGATCGACCCGCGTTATGCTGCAAATTATCAAATAATCGCGGTTTACTCAGGTTTTTGTTGGCACTTTTTAGATAACATTAACCTTGTATGCGATAAAACGAAGTTGCTTATTTTGGGCGGTCCGGCGGCAAACGTTCGGTGGAAGCTCTAAGCCGCCGTCAGGCCATTCGCTGCAAGGTGTTTCGCCTTTGCGGCCGTTGCACTTGTGCTTGTAGCTTCTGCCGTCGCTACCGCCCTTCGGCAACGGTACGCAAAGGCGTGTACACGCTTTCCGCTGCTGTCCTTACCGCGTTGAGAAGAGTTCACCATTTTATGTATCGTTTTTTGGGAAGTTAGAAGCTAGAGGTTAGAAGTTAGACTTCTCGACGTTCACCACTTTATGTTTCATTCACCCACTCGAACCCACGTATCGTCTGAGCCTGAGCGTGTCGAAGGCAGCGTGTCGAAGGTAGTTTGTTTAAGTTTCGAGCATGAGGCAACGGCAAATTGTTGATAACTGCTGTTTTTTTAAGAATAGAATTTTTAAAAATTGCACAAGTAGGAGAGCAAATCGCGGAAAATTGATTGGGTCGTTAATATATACTGGGAAGTACCACCCCCGCCCCGTAGTGCGAAGTTACAAAACAAATTTTCCTACCATTACGGTTTTTCCGCATATTTATGAATTATTAAGATTGGAGTATTAAGCATTAAGACCTCGATGAGTTCACCACTTTACGTGACGTTTTTCCTCCCTAACCCACGAATCGTTGTTGCCTAAGCTTGTCGACGGCAAACATTGTGTACTTTGTGGAACATTGTGCTCTTTTTTTTAGAAGTTAGAAGTTAGAAGCTAGACTACGATGAATTCACCACCTAACGTATCTTTGGTGTCTGAGATTGTCGAAAGCAGCGTGTTGAAGGCAACATTGTGTACTTTGGGTAAAGCTATGGGTAACTTTGTGCTACATCGGTACCTGAGCTTGTTGAAGGCTAACCGCAAAGAACGCGAAGATTTACGCAAAGTTCGCAAAGAGGAAAGTTTTCACTTCCAGTAGTTATCGGAATTAACTTCTTTCTATTTTTTCTATTTTTTTGCTTCTTTCCTTTTTTCCACTACTTCCGGGTGAGCGATAGCAGCGACATCTTTTTTGGCGTAAATGAGCTTCCACTAAACGTGCGCCAAAAAAATATAGCGGATAGCGCGACGGCGCTTCGACAAGCTCACCGACAGTTTTGGCGAAGCCTGGCACGATCGCAGAAGCGCCGGCACCCCCAAAAAAAAACTGAAAAACTCCTTTAGACAGGAACGGATCTGTTAATTTTTTCTAATCCAAATTCACGAAAACGTCTAAAAAGTGCGTTTAAGTTGTATTTTCGTCGCATGAATGAAGCGCTTTTAGAGAAATTACGTGCACAGCTCGCCAATCCTGGGAAAATTGGCATTGTAACCCATAAGAGTCCCGATGGCGATGCCATGGGCTCTTCGCTCGGATTATATCACTTATTGAAGCAATTCGGACATAAAATCGAAATTTTTACACCCAATCGCTATCCCGAATTTTTAGCTTGGATGCCCGAATCGGAACGCGTAGTTGTTTTCGACGAACAAAATTCCGCTGCCACGGCACTTTTAAACAGCTGCGATACCATTTTTACCCTCGATTTTAATGCATTTCACCGCGCAGGCGATATGGAACACGCACTGAAAAACAAATCGGCGTTTTACGTGATGGTCGACCACCATCAAATGCCCGATACGTATGCACAAATCACGTTTTCAGATACCGCTTATGCATCGACTTGCGAAATGATATACGACTTGGCTGTTGGATTAGGTTGGCAAGAATACGTGAACAAAGACGTTGCCGCTTGTTTATACACGGGAATTGTAACCGACACCGGTTCGTTTCGATTTGCTGCCACAAAATCAAGCACACATTTAGCCGTTGCACATTTGATGCAAACTGGCATCGACCACGCTAAAATCTATTCAAACATTCACGATAATTTCTCAGCCGACCGCTTGCAATTGATGGGGCGCAGCTTGCAGAATTTGAAGGTATTTCCAGAAAAGAAAACGGCATACACGAAATTATCGCAAGCCGAGCTGGATTCGTTTAATTATGTAAAAGGCGATACGGAAGGTTTAGTAAATTTGGCCTTGTCGATAAAAGGCATTGAATTTGCAGCGATTTTTATTGAACACACGGATGAAAAAATCATTAAAATATCGTTTCGCTCACAAGGCGATTTCGATGTGAATCAGTTTGCAAGAGCACATTTTAACGGCGGCGGGCATATCAACGCTGCTGGCGGAAAATCGAATGTTAGCTTAGCAGAAACGATACAAAAATTTGAAGAACTGGTCTTAAATTTAGACATATAATCATGAGAAAATACATATTGAGCCTACTGACCGTTCTGGTTGCATCGGCCTGTTCGCAGCAACAAGCTCGAATGCCCGTGTCGCGAACATCGGGAACTTTTATGCGGGAGTCGGTTGAACGCAACAAAAAACTCGTTGGCCGAGAAGAAGCAGCTATCGATTCGGTAATCAAAAGCAATCCGAAGATAAAATACCTCGCGAGCAGCAAAGGATATTGGTACTTTTATGAAAATAAAAACCAAAACGATACGCTTAAACCCAAGAAAGGTGATATTGCGTATTTCGACTATTCCATTTCCGATTTAAACGGCAACGTGATTTATTCAGAAGTTGAGTTGCGTCCGCAAACTTATGCCGTGGATAAACAAAATATATTAATGGGCTTGCGCGACGGCATAAAACTGATGAAGAAAAAAGAAGTGGTAACGTTTTTATTTCCTTCGCACATGGCATATGGTTTTAGAGGCGATACCAAAAGAATCGGTCCAAATACGACGATTGCTTGTACCGTAACGCTGCACGATTTTAAACCTGAAACACAAGAAAACACTAATCCAAATACTCCAAAACAGTGAAGAAACTAATCTCTTTTGCACTTTTATTTACGCTGTTTGCATGCACCGATAAATACGCCGATTTAGAAGACGGCATGTATGCAGAAATCACAACAAGTAAAGGCATTATTGTCACCTCGTTGTTTTACAAAGAAGCACCAGTAACCGTAGCAAATTTTGTGACATTAGCCGAAGGAACCAACAAATTTGTAGTTGGCGATAAAAAAGGCAAACCTTTTTATGACGGACTAAAATTTCACCGTGTGATTCAGAATTTTATGATTCAAGGCGGCGATCCGCTTGGAAACGGCAGTGGCGATTCTGGCTATATGTTTAAAGACGAACAAGTTCCGTTTAGTTTCGATAACGGTGGATTGCTGGCTATGGCAAATTCTGGTCCAGGTACAAATAGTTCGCAATTTTTTATCACACACGTAGCAACACCATGGCTCGATGGAAAGCACACCATTTTCGGAAAAGTTGTTGGCGAGGGTATGGATGTAGTGAATAAAATTGTTCAAGATGATGCTATTATCAATGTAAAAATTGTTCGTAAAGGCGAATCGGCTAAACGTTTCGACGCCGTTTCTGAATTTTCAAAGTACATGGCAACTGCTGGCGACGAAGCTAAAAAACGTGCCGAATTAGAGGAAGCAAATAAGTTGCGTTACAAAAAAGAATTTGCTGCTGTAATCGAGCAAACCTTGCAGCAATTTGCAGCGGCTAAAGCAAAAGGCAAGAAATTAGCATCAGGCGTTCAATATTACATTGTTAAATCATCAAACGATGAAAAACCAAAAGCTGGCGATGTCGTAAACATTCATTACGGAGCGTATTTCAGCGATGGCATACTTTTGGATTCGAGTGTTGAAGAAGTTGCTAAAAAATACGGTATGTTCGATCAGAATCGTAAAATTCAAAACGGCTACACTCCTATTCCATTTCAATACGGAAACAAGGTTGGTTTAGTTCCTGGTTTTATTGAAGGTATAGAACAATTAAAGTACGGCGAAAAAGCGATTGTATTTGTACCTGCCGCTTTGGCTTATGGAGCAGCTGGAAAAGATATAGTTCCACCAAACACCGATTTAGTTTTTGAAATTGAAATTGTAAAATAGATTTAATAAAGGGACAAATCCTGAAAATCCCAGCATTTGCGAAAAGAGTAAGGGAGAAAATTAAACTATGAAATCAAGTATCTTAAGTTTATTACTCATTTTTTCATTTAACCTTTATGCTCAAAAAGGTGGTAAACCCGGCGTAAAGAAAGCACCTGCCAAAACAACGGTTGCTAAAAAAGCAGTAACTCCAACACCCGCTGCTGGCGATGGATTATTTGCAGATATAAAAACAAACAAAGGAACGATTACCTTAAAGCTCGCTTACGATAAAACTCCTGTAACAGTAGCTAATTTCGTAAGCCTTTCAGAAGGAACAAATACTTGGATAACCGACGAAAAACTAAAAAACAAACCTTTTTACGACGGACTTAAATTTCACCGCGTAATTAAAGATTTCATGATACAAGGTGGCGACCCAACAGGAACGGGTAGCGGTAGTCCGGGTTATAAATTTAAAGACGAAATCACCGACTTAAAGCACAACAAGGCTGGAATTTTGTCGATGGCAAATAGCGGACCACGCACAAATGGAAGTCAGTTTTTTATAACTCACAAAGAAACACCTTGGCTCGACGGAAAACACACGGTTTTTGGCGAAGTTCAG
>JAIXTU010000171.1 GCA_027483785.1 Flavobacterium sp. | reverse complement strand
TCTAGGTACCGGAAAATCTAACGGTATTGATTTAAATGACTTCTACGGCTTTGATCATCAAACAGAAACATGGTTTAGATTGACGGACTTAAATGAAGACGATGATTATGAGGTCAAGCGTTCGAACGGAGCTGCTTTTACACTAAATGGTAAAGGTTATATATGTACGGGTAGTACTGCTTCTACATGGGAATACGATCCAAATACAGATTTGTGGAAAGAACTGAGCCAATTTGAAGGCAGTATTCGTCAAGACGCACTTAGTATTTCCAATGGATCCAGAGCCTTTATTTTATTGGGCAGAAGTGCCAATTTGTATTTTGACGACATGTACGAATTTTTCCCAACGGCAACATATGATGACGAAGATTAAGCGATATGAGTTTGTATGGCTAGGTTTCATAAGTTTTATAAAACATTTGGCGGTGGCAACTAAACAGAATTGCAGCAGTTTATTCTATTTTCGTGTGTGGTTTGAGAAATTATGTTAATTACATGATTTTTAAGGAGTATACGTTCGTCAGTTTATCATCGATTTAGATTTTTATAACCGAATGATTGCTGTTGGAAAATGTTAAAACAGCTTGATAAGAAAGCTGTTTCAACGCTTTCGAAAAGGTTAATGGGAAATAATACCACAATAAAGACAAGCTTTTTTTACAATTTTAGTAATGTATTTTTTAAAAAATTCACACAGATTTTAAAAAAAAAAAAAAAATGGCTTTGTTTTACCAAACCTGTTATTCGGGTTTTAATAGCTCTCAAAATCTTTCTAATTAATCGCTTTTTAACGCTTTAAAAGATTTTTACCAGTGAAAATTTTTCAATTAAAACAATACCGGATAGAAAAGCCTTTTCAACTGCTATTTCATGTAATTTCATGGACCTTTATTTTTTGCATTCCCGTAGTTAACTCAAGTTTTTCCAATCAGTCGTTTACGGGGCCTCATCTGGAATTTGCTGTAATCGCTCTTTTTATCTTTTATTCGAACTATTTAATATTTATTCCGAGGTTTTTTATTACCAAGCGCTATTTATTGTACAGCCTTATCAATCTTGTTTTGTTCGTCGTATTGGTTGAAATCCTTTCTCGTATATTGCCTAATGGCCAAGTAGGTCCTTTTGAAAATCTTCCATCAGAAGTTATAAAAGAAATTAATGAGAATACTTTTATAAAGTATTTTCCACCCGCAATTCTGTTTGTATCTCTTTTATCTATCAGTATACTTCTAAGGGTTTTTGAAGTATATAATACCAATCTAAAACGTCAAAAAGAGATTGAAGCCGATAGAAAAAATGCGCAATTACAATTGTTGAAATCTCAACTCAATCCCCATTTTTTCTTTAGCGCTCTAAACACGATATATGCGTTATCGATTTCAAAATCAGACTCAACATCGAGCGCGATTTTGAACTTATCCGAAATTATGAGGTATGTCTTAAAGGAAAATACAGACAATGAAAGTGATGGTAAAGTTAATTTACAGGAGGATTTAAATCATATAAGAAATTTTATCTCGCTAACCGAATGGCGACTTACTTCTAATAATAGAATTCTTTTCGAGGTTTCGGGAGATGTCGGTAATCATCGCGTACATCCGTTGTTGTTTATTTCTTTTGTCGAAAATGCCTTAAAATACGGTATTAGTTTGAATGATCCTGCCGAAATTAAAATCAATTTTAAAGTTACTCCCACACAAATTTATTTCTATTGTGCTAATCAAATTATTCAAACAAAAAAGCAAGTGTCATCTTTTGAATCAGGGATAGAAAATGCTAAAAAGCGGCTCTCTTTACTATATCCGGATTATAAATTAAAGATTGAGCAAGACAATGAAATGTTCCAAGTATTTTTAAATTTCGAATTATGACAAAAGCACGAGTTTTAATTATAGACGACGAACCTTTAGCACTTTCAGTTATTGAAAACTATTGCAAAACAATAGACTCAATTGAGCTTGTAGGCTTGTTTTTAGATCCAATGCTAGCACTTAAGTACATTACAAGTAATCCCGTTGATTTAATTATTTCTGATATTAACATGCCTAATTTAACAGGGATTGATTTAATTGCAAGTTTACCAAATAAACCTGTAGTAATATTTACAACAGCCCACTCTGATTACGCAGTAGCTGGCTTCGAACTTGAAGCACTCGACTACTTATTGAAGCCAATATCTTATCCCCGCTTTTTAAAATCTATTAATAGGTACTTCGCCCAGAATCAAAAAAAAGTTAATTCTACTTCTGTGGATTTAACAAAAATAGAGTCAACACCTAACAACTCTTTCATCTTTGTTAAATCAGAGTACGAAAATCTAAAAGTTACTCTTACTGATATTTTATATATCGAAGGCTTTCGAGACTACTTAAAAATTTTTCTTACAAACGGTAAAAGTATAATGACATTAAGTAGTTTTTCTGCCATTTTGGTAAAGTTACCGGAAAGTGATTTTATTAGAGTTCATAATTCTTTCATCGTAAATCTATGTCACATCACATCAGTTCAAAAGAATCGGATTGTTATTGGGCAAAAACGCATACCCATTAGTGAAACTTATAAGAAGTCTGTTTTTTTGAAGCTTTCAATTTAAAGGTGCTAGTTTATTTGAACAAAAAAAATACAAGAAAGAACCTAATAACCTGAGTTCGATTAAAAATCATTGTCAGAACGCTTAAAATGTGCAAATTGTGAAATCAAATAACAATCGAAATGAAAAACTGCCACACTAAACAGATAAACGGCTGCCTACTTCGTTAGATTTTTTTGCGATACTCCAGTATTCCAAAAAAAATCTGCCTGTTACACCAATTAGATCTATAAAACAGTCCGATAAAAAAATGTTT
>JAIXTU010000055.1 GCA_027483785.1 Flavobacterium sp. | reverse complement strand
GTTAGCACCACCAAGGTTTCATCGGGATTAAAATCCTGAACGATACTTACATCTTCTGAAAAACAAATAGCAATTCCGAGTTCTTGTAAACCAGCGGTTATTGCCGAAGGCGTTTTATCGTAACCCGAAACTTGTTTTCCCAAACGGTGAAAATACTTAGCTAGAGCCGACATGCCGATGCCGCCAATCCCGAGGAAATAGATGTATTTTATATGTGCTAACTTCATCTCTTTTGCAGGATTTCAAAAATTAAATCGACGATATCTTGAGTAGCCCGTGGCTTTGCCAACTGCTTAATATTTTCTGATAATTGTTTTTGCAAATCGTTGTCGCGTAACAAATTTGTGAATGTACTTTCGAATGCTGTTTCGAGTTCGCCTTCGCGGAGCATCAATGCTGCATTTTTATCAACTAACGACTGTGCATTTTTAGTTTGATGATCTTCGGCAACATTCGGACTCGGAATAAAGATTACCGGTTTTCCTACTAAACAAAGCTCGGAAACAGACGAAGCTCCTGCGCGCGAAATAATGATGTCGGCATTGTTGTAGGCTGTTTCCATAGACTCGATAAATGCCGAAACAATGATTCCGTCGGTATTGTATTTTGTATAGGTAGCTTCATAATTTTTGCCACATTGCCAGTATACGTTAATCCCGAGACTCTTGAAGAGTGGTAGTTGTTTTTCCACCAGTTTATTCACAGCATAGGCGCCTAAACTTCCGCCTAAAACCAGCAAGGTAGGTTGGTTGTTATCAAAGAGCTTTTGACTTGGTTTTTCGGAAGCAGCTACGAGCGATTGCCGTACTGGATTTCCGGTAAGCTGTATCTTATCTTTCGGGAAGAAACGTTCTAGCTTATCGTAGGCTACACAAATTACGGCTGCGTATTTGGCCAACCACTTATTGGTAATTCCTGGAAATGAATTCTGCTCTTGTAAAACTGTTGGAATTCCGGCAAAAGCTGCTGCTCGCAATAAGGGTCCGCTGGCAAAGCCTCCTGTTCCAATACAAACATCTGGTTTGAATGACTTTACAATACGATAGCTATCAATCAGCGATTTCAATAATTTTATGGGAAATAATAGATTGTCGACCGTTAGTTTGCGTTGAATTCCGGCAATCCATAAGCCTTTTATTGGATATCCTGCTTGCGGAACCTTTTGCATTTCCATTTTATCGCGTGCACCCACAAAAAGGATATCGGCATCCGGATTTATGCGACGAATCTCATCGGCTATAGCAATTGCCGGGAAGATATGGCCGCCTGTTCCGCCGCCACTAACAATCACTTTGAGTTTATGGTTTTGTACTTTTGTCATGATTGAACGGCTTTAGTTTCTGATACAACTCCATTAAGGGCTTCGGCTTCGGCAAGCTGGCGTTCTTCTTCCAATTGTTTATCGATTAGTTTTTGCAAGGCAGCTTCTCGTGCTTCGCGTTCGGCTTGTTCTTCTGCAAATTCTTCTTCTTTTTTCGTTGCACTGAGAATCACGCCAATGGCAAAAAAGGTCATCCAAATCGAACTACCTCCGCTGGAAACCAAGGGTAGAGTTTGTCCGGTTACCGGTAATAATTGTACAGCAACTCCCATATTTATGAGTGCTTGAAATATGATTGGAAATCCGAGTCCAACAATGAGTAATTTCCCGTATTGCGATTTGGCTTTATGAGCGGTAATGATAAATCGCAGAAATAGCAACATGTAAAGCGAAAGAACTGTGAGTCCGCCTAATAAGCCGTATTCTTCGACGATAATCGCAAAGATGAAATCGGAGGATGACTGCGGAAGAAAGTTTTTTTGCACACTTTTCCCAGGACCGAGTCCGTATAAACCACCTGTTGCAATGGCCGTTTTCGCTTTTTCGATCTGATAATCATCGTTTTGCGCATCAGTTTTTTCATCTTCATTCACAAACGATTCGAAGCGCTTTTCCCAGGTTGCCACACGGTGAAACAATCCGGTTTTAACCTCGGGCTGTGTTTTATTGACAAACTTTCCGACGGCGATAAATAGCGCAAAAGCCGTAACTCCAATTCCAACAACACCAAACAAATACTTCAGCGGGTAATTCGCGGTAAATGCCAACATGAGCACCATCGCAAATATTAAAGCCGCCGTGGAAAAGTTGTTGGGAAGAATCAGCATAAGCGTGACGCCAACAGGTAACCACAAATTAATGAGTGTACTTTTGAAAGTAAGCGGTTCTTCTCGCTTTCGCGAAAGATAAAACGCTACAAACATCATTAGCATCACAAATGCAGCGGTTGATGGCTGAAAGGTTATGGAAGTTCCGGGTATGCGAAGCCAACGTGTCGCCGAGCCTTGTTCGACACCAATAAAATAAGTTGCTGCAATTAGTAACCAACTAAAAGGAAGCAGCAAAATTGCGATTGCTTTAAAGCGATTCACCTGAATTTTCTGCACTTGATACAGTATCCAAAATCCGAACCCAATATGTACAGCGTGTTTTACAAGGTATCCGAGCGTGTTGCCGGTACCGTGGTTCATATAGGCCAGATTACTACTGGCACTAAATACAGGCATAAACGAAAATAGGGCAAGTAAGGCCACGAACGACCAAATGCCTTTATCTCCTTTTAAACGCTGTATAAACTTGAACATACTATTATAGGTTTTGAACCGCTAGTTTAAACTGACGTCCACGATCTTCGTAGTTTTCAAACAAATCGAAACTCGCGCAAGCTGGCGAAAGCAATACGGTATCGCCTTTCTCTGCTATTCTTTGAGCTGTTCTAACGGCATCTTGCATGGAACCAACTTCTACCATGACATCCACAACATTACCAAATGCATCGATAATTTTGCGATTATCAACACCTAAACAAATTATAGCTTTTACCTTTTCGCGTACCAGTGCCATTAGTTCGGTATAATCGTTTCCTTTATCTACACCACCTACAATCCATACCGTTGGAGTTGTCATGCTGTCTAATGCAAAGAAGGTTGCATTGACGTTGGTGGCTTTACTATCGTTGATGTATTGAACGTTTTGAATTTTAAGTACTTTCTCTAATCGATGTTCCACACCTTGGAAATTCGACAAACTCTCACGAATTGTTTCCTTTCTAATCTTCATAAGCATAGCCACAGAAGTAGCTGCCATGGCATTCTTAACATTGTGTTTGCCTTCGAGGGCTAGGTGCGCGGTGTCTATAGAAAAATTGTCGTCGTTGAGTTTAAGTTTCATAGTATTCTCGTTTAATGTACCTCCAACAGGCAGTGGTTTGGTTATCGAAAAAGGTATTTTATTTGCTTTAGTGTCGATTTTTGAGAGAAACTGCACGAGCGTTTCATCGTCGGCATCGTAAATTAGATAGTCGTTTTCGCTTTGATTCATCGTTATTCTAAACTTGGAAGCGATGTACGATTCGTACTGATAATTGTACCGATCTAAGTGATCTGGCGACAAATTGGTAATAATTGCAATATGTGGTTTGAACGTATAGCTGTCATCTAACTGAAAACTACTCACTTCCAAAACATAACAATCGAAATCTTGTTCGGCTACTTGCCAAGCGACACTCTTTCCGATGTTTCCGCCCAAGCCCACATGTAAACCTCCGTTTTTCAATAAATGATAGGTTAAGAGCGTGGTTGTAGTTTTGCCGTTTGAACCCGTTATAGCAATTAGAGTTGCATTTGTATAGGGAATGGCGAACTCAATTTCGGAAACCACCGGTATTTTGCTTTCGCGGATTTTCTGAACAATTGGCGCCTTATCGGGAATTCCCGGACTTTTCATTACCACAGTAGCACTAAGGATTTCAGCTTCGGTGTGTTGTTGCTGTTCCCAACGAATGCCGTTAAGGTTCAAGATTTCTTGGTAATGTGGTTTCACAACGCCGCCATCGGAAAGAAAAACATCAAAACCCTGTTTCTTTCCTAAAATAGCAGTTCCTACACCGCTTTCGCCTCCGCCAAGAATAACTAACTTTTTCATTATCTGAGTTTCAGCGTAACAATGGATAAAATGGCGAGTAAAATCCCAACAATCCAGAATCGGGTTACAATTTTACTTTCGTGATAGCCTTTTTTCTGGTAGTGATGATGGAGAGGCGACATCAAGAAAATACGTCGGCCTTCACCAAACTTCTTTTTGGTGTATTTGAAATAACTCACTTGAAGCACAACTGAGAAATTCTCCACTAAGAAAATTCCACACAAAAGCGGAATCAAAAGTTCCTTTCGAACGGAAATGGCCAAAACCGCGATAATTCCACCTATGGTTAAACTCCCGGTATCTCCCATGAAAACCGAGGCGGGATAGGAATTATACCAAAGAAAACCTACCAATGCCCCAACAAAAGAAGCTATATAAACGGTCATTTCTCCCGAATTCGGAATGTACATGATGTTTAAATAGCTCGAAAAAATGATGTTACCCGAAACGAACGTAAATATCCCTAAAGCAATTACTGAAATGGCACTCGTTCCAGCTGCCAAGCCATCGATTCCGTCGGTTAAATTCGCACCGTTTGAAACTGCTGTGATGATGAAAATAACAACCGGTATAAAGATTAACCATGCGTAGTTTTCGTAGCCATCGCCTAGGAACGACAAGACCTCGGCATAATCTAATTCGTTATTTTTAAAGAAAGGAATCGTTGTGGCAGTCGATTTTTCTTCTATAGGTTTGGGTAAGATCTGTGCCGATTCCGAAGCAAAATTGTATTTAACTTGCTGATCTTTTCGGACGGTAACGCCCGGATGTAAATACAAAACGGTACCTAC
>JAIXTU010000419.1 GCA_027483785.1 Flavobacterium sp. | reverse complement strand
TTCGTAATCAATGCGATAAATGCCACGATATGCATCGGTAGCCCATAACTGTCCCGGGTTACTTTGCACCAAGTTTTTAATAGGCTTGGTAAGTCCATCTATAACTAGGAATTTTTCCAAATTTAATGGCGATTGATACGCGATAATTCCTGCATAGTGCGATTGAAAAATCAAGGGTTGATATACATCTGGCAAGAATTTCCAACCCCCGGTTACAGTATTAACTCGCTTAATTCGATTTTGTTCGTAGCGAAACGTACCGTCGTTGTGGCCAATAGCAAATGCCGATCCAAAAGGTTCAATAGACCAAACCTGTCCCTGTGAATTTGGAATTAGCTCGAGTTTTTTTTGTTTGTAGGAGAAAAGTCCGTGGTTTGAACCAATCAAAACTTCGTCGTTATTCTTGTTCAAGGCATAAACAGATCCTAACTTACCGGATACATCTGTGAAAAACTGAAAGTTTGAATTGATTTCAATATGCGAAATTCCATTGTCTAAACCCAACCATAAATCGCCCTCTAAATCGGTTTGAATTTGAAGTACCGAGTTGTTGCAAAGTCCGTTTTCACGTGAAATATTTTTATAACTTCCGTCGTTTAAATCAATGATGTACAGTCCGTTAGAGGCCGTTCCAACCGCTAGGCGATTATTTGAGAGAAATTTGGCACAAAGTATTAGTTCGCGTTTAAATCGCTGGTTTAATGAATGACTCCACGATTTTGTAGTTCCTTCCTTATGGCAATAGACCCCATTTTTTAATGTGAAAATGAAATCGATTCCCTGATTATTAGCGGCATGATGTACAATATTGTTGTTTAAAATACCGCCGAGTTGCAGATTTTCAAACGTACCATTTACATAGCGATAAATGCCTTTATTGGTTGAGGCAAACCAGATTTCGTTGCCAACGATAAAACAATAGGAAATTTGAAACGGAAGTTTTACAGCCTTTATTAGCTTACCGTCGTAGATGAAAATGGAGTTAAACGACTGAAAATAGATTTTGCCCTCGTGTGAGAAAATTTTCCAGATTTCTTCATTAAGGGTGTTTCCTTTAAATAAGTTTTTTCCTGCTGAAAGCGATGTGTAGGTTAACTGTCCTTTCTCGTAAAACCAATATCCAAATTCGTTATATGAGCCGCAATACACGCGATTTTCAACAGCAAATACCGATCGAATAATTGTTTTATTCGGCAAACGTTCTTTCTGCCAAACGGCACCATCGTATCGCAACAAATAGTTATTGTTGGCGAAATACATCGAATAATCGGCGCCTTGCGATATGCTCCAAACCTGATTATCACCGAAATACTCAGATTTGGTAAAGTTCTCGACAAACGGCAGTAATTCTTGCCCAGACATAAAAAGTGGACAAAAAGTGCTCAAAATCAAAAACCACAATCGTTTCAATTTCAAATTTTTTAACGAGTAAATGTAAATGAATTCACGCTGTAATTGTAAACTTCGAGCCGTTTTACAGCACTACATGTTCAAATAAATTTATTTAAATAATTGAAAATGAGTAATTTATGCAATTTTAACTTCTTTCGGAATAGAAAAATTTTTTCTAGCAGCTTTGGGAATTTTGATGTTTAGCATTCAGATACTTTTCTGCAAAGACAATACTTAAAAATCCAATGATATAAGCCCAAATGTCTTCCCAAGCAAACGAGGTTCCTATTATCGCACTAGCTAAAGCCGAATGTTCCCATCCCAAGGTAAAAATTAATCCAAGATATTGCGATGTTTCAACAGCAAAGGCAAATAGCAAAACGCCGAGGGCTGTTTTCAATTTCGAAACAGCAAAAACCGATTTCAAGGCGCAATAAATGAGTATAACCACCAGTACATCTCCTACATACGGTCTTATAAATTTATCGTGAATAAATAAGGCAATTACAACTTCCACAAAAAAAAGTAAGATTGCCGAAGCGAAGTATTTTTTGTTAAATCGAAAGTTCTTCATAATTAACATAACTCGTAATAATTTCAAATCTTATCTCAGGATGCAACTTATTTAAAAGAAAACTTGCAATTGGAATTCAGCTGTCGGTTCTTTGCAGGAAAGTGTTTGTTCTCGAGTATTCACTCATGTTTTATAAGTAAATAACAGTTCATGTTAAAATCAATTCATCACGTTGCGATCATTTGTTCCGATTATGCGATTTCTAAGGAATTTTATACCAAAATACTGGGTTTAGAAATTATCCAAGAAGTTTACCGAAAGGAACGCCATTCGTATAAATTGGATTTGGCATTAAACGGACGATACGTTTTGGAGTTATTTTCCTTTCCCAATTCGCCGAAACGAAAATCTTTTCCCGAAGCATGTGGCTTAAGGCATTTAGCTTTCGAAGTGGCTGATATAAAAGTCGTAATCGAACAGCTTTCGCGTTTCCACGTAAGTGCCGAACCGCTGCGCATAGATCCGCATACAGGTAAAAAATTCACGTTTATAAGTGATCCCGATCAACTTCCGATTGAATTTTACGAATCGTAAGTAGCAGGAGAATTGCTGTTTTTCTGGGAATGCACCGCAAAATCGCCCCAACTTGCAATCGCGTCTAGTAACGGTAATAAGGTCTTCCCGAAATCGGTTAACGAATACTCAACACGTAACGGAGGTTTTGTCGTGTACACCGTTCGCTTTACAATACCATCGGCTTCCAAATCTTTTAGCTGTAAACTCAAAGTACGCTCGGTAATATGTGGCATGCTACTGCGAAGTTCATTATAACGAAGCGTTCCCGATTTTAAGTGGTATAAAATGACACTTTTCCACTTTCCGCCAATGATATCCATCGTAATACTTGTACAACACGGATATTCTTTGTTGTTGAATGTCAACATAATACTCTTTTTTTGTTACTATACTTTTAGACCGTACTTGTGTAGTATTTTTACTATACTTAATTTTGTTGCTATAAAAATTATAGTTCAAAAATAATAAAAAAAATGAGTTCATTTATCGAGCATTTTCAAAAAAGATACACAACTAAGAAATACGATTCTTCGCGAAAGATAAATCCAGCTATATTGGATGAATTGAAACAAGCTGTGCGCTTAAGTCCGTCTTCAATTAATAGTCAGCCTTGGCATTTCACTTTTGTTTCCGACGAAAGCACAAAACAACAGCTGGCGGCCGCTTCTTTGTTTAACGATAAGAAAATTTTGGATTCGGATACAGTAGTGGTTTTTAGCAGAATAAACGATATCAGTTTTTTTGAAAAGCAAATACAGGAAAATTTACCGGAAGGTGCCGTAGCATATTACAACAACATGATTAAGCCTTTGCCAGAAGTTGAAATTAAAGCGTGGTTCGACAAGCAGGTGTATTTGGCTTTGGGTGTTTTACTCAGCGCTTGTTCGCAACTTGCTGTTGATGCAACACCGATGGAAGGCATTGAACCTGAGAAGTATAACCAGATTTTAGGACATGACAAGTACCATGCCTTAGTTGCGGTTGCTTTGGGCTTTAGAGCCGAAGACGATAGCAATCAGCCGAGCGTAAAACCAAAGTCGCGCGTGGCCGCCGACAAAATTCTAACCACTGTATAAGTTTTTAATAGAAGATTGTTTTTATTGACGAAAACCGGGTACTTTCAATTTGCTCGGTTTTTTTGCTTTTATAGGGAATAAGTCAAATTTGTATCTTGCTTAAAAAAAATACCATGCAAATATATATTCATTGCTTTTATCTGATTTTGTTCCCTTTTTTGTCGTTTTCGCAAGAGCTTTATTCCAAATCTTTTGGTAAGCAAACAGATCCGGCGGTGGTTTTTCTTCACGGAGGACCAGGGTATAATTCGGCAAATTTTGAGATTGTTACTGCCGAAGCACTTGCTCAGAGCGGCTTTTT
>JAIXTU010000370.1 GCA_027483785.1 Flavobacterium sp. | reverse complement strand
GCTCACGGTTCCGAAAGATGTTAGTGCCGAACATTTCATTGCCCACTGCGAAGCCAAGTACGTGTTGTTTGGCATTCCGGAAGATATTGGCGTTCGTGCCAATCACGGTCGGCGTGGTGCGCACAAAACCTGGGACGTTGCCTTAACCGCCATCGTCAACATTCAGCACAACCGTTTTTGTAAAGGAAGTAAGATTCTCGCGCTCGGTGCCATTGATACCGATGCCGAAATGGAGGCCGCTGAAAATCTGGATTATACAAATTCGGAAGATCGAGATGCACTAAAACTATTGGTCGGAAAAATCGATCGCGAGGTTGCACATTTAGTATGTACGATTATCAAAGCGGGGAAAATACCGATTATTATTGGCGGCGGACACAACAACGCCTACGGAAACATTAAGGGAACGGCGCTGGCGAAAGGAAAATCGGTTAACGCCGTGAATTTAGACGCGCATTCCGACTTCCGCATTTTGGAAGGTCGACACTCCGGAAACGGCTTTTCGTACGCGTACGAAGACGGATTTTTGAAAAAGTACTTCGTTTTTGGCTTGCACGAATGTTATACCTCAAAAGCCGTACTCGATTTATTGAAGAAAACCGACGATCGCGTGCGTTTCAATACGTACGACGAAATAAAAGTAAAACGGCAAAAGAACTTCGAGCAAGAATTGTTTCAGGCACTTTCGTTTATTAAAACCGACTTTTTTGGTGTGGAAATTGATTTAGACAGTTTGCCGTTTGTGCCCAGCAGCGCGATGACAAACAGCGGATTCTCGATCGAAGAAGCGCGGCAATTTGTGTATCATTTCGGTTCGCACGCAAACGCCAGTTATTTGCATATTTGCGAAGGTGCGCCGGAGTTGGAAAATACGGGGAATCCGCAATTGTTGGGAAAACTCATTGGGTATTTACTAACCGATTTCATTAAAGCGGGAGATTAAAAAAGTCGGCCATTACGACCGACTTTCGCTCAAAACTTAAAACAAATCACTATTTATTGAGGACAACTTGATCGATCACGTGGATTACGCCATTCGATTGATTCACATCGGCAATAGTAACGGTTGCGGTTCTCCCCTGCTCGTCTGTCAAAATCACATTTGAACCTTTTAGCGAAGCTTTTAATTTTCCTCCTTGTACTGTTGTAAAGGTTGCGGTTCCGTTGCCTGCTTTAATGGCTTTTACGACATCGGCAGCGCTAAATTTACCGGCAAGTACGTGGTACGTTAGTACTGCTTGTAGTTGTTTTTTGTTTTCAGGTTTTAACAAAGTTTCCACGGTTCCGGCCGGCAGTGCGTCGAAAGCGGCATTTGTTGGAGCAAAAACAGTAAATGGACCTTTACCCGAGAGCGTTTCTACCAAGCCAGCGGCTTTTACAGCGGCCACCAAAGTCGTGTGGTCTTTGCTGTTAACGGCGTTCTCAACAATGTTTTTTGTAGCGTACATCGGTGCTCCGCCTACCTCCGGATTTTTTTGTGCATACACTGTTGTTGCGCCAAAAAGTACAGCTGCAACTAGAATCATTTTCAACTTTTTCATAACAATTTATTTTTTTGATTATGCTTGAAGTTACGTAGAGAAACACGAAACGGTTTTAAACTTCCTGTGAATTAACGCACGATTAACCAGAGTTGAAGCTTGGGTTTCTTTTCGAAGTGAAGTTACTTGTACGGGTGGCGGTATTTAATATAGGTATTTGGGTGGAAAACGATACGTTAAGTGGTGAATTCATCAAAGTCTAGCTTCTCGTGTCTAGCTTCTAGCTTCTAAAAAAGGAGCACAATTTTTCACAAAGTTTTACACAAACGACACGATGTTGCCTTCGATAGGCTCAGGCGCAGGGCTTTTTTATCTCGCAGAAATCACAGAAACACACAGAATTTTGCTCAATACTAGACCGGTGAGAAAAACACAGAACCTATCATAACCTAAAATGTGCACTAGCCTTCGACAAGCTCAGGCAGCGATGGAGCACAATGTTTCACAAAGTTTTGTACAAAGGACACGATGTTGCCTTCGACAGGCTTCCACACTTAGCTTCAACGGGCTTCCACAATGAATTATCGTTAAGTTGTAATGTTACGAAGTCTAGCTTCTAGCTTCTAAAAAAGGAGCACAATGTTTCACAAAGTTTTGCACAAAGGACACGATGTTGCCTTCGGCAAGCTTCCACACTTAGCTTCAACGGGCTTCCACAATGAATTATCGTTAAGTTGTAATGATACGAAGTCTAGCTTCTCGTGTCTAGCTTCTAGATTCTAAAAATAGCTTCTATAAAGGAGCACAACGTTCCACAAAGATTTACACAAAGGACACGAGGTTGCCTTCAACAGGCTCTGATAGCAGCTTTTTTTAGCTCGCAGAAAACACCGAAACACACGGGATTTTGTCGAATACCATACTGTTGAGGAAAACACTGAACGTATTGTTACCCAAAATTTGTAATAGCCTTCGACAGGCTCAGGCAACGACGATACGCGGGTTAGGGAGGAAAAACGATACGTGAAGTGGTGAACGTCGCGATTCCGATAGCAATCGGGATAGTCCCGACACGTGTCGGGACTAGCTTCTAAAAAACGATACGTAAAGTGGTGAACTCATCAAAGTCTTATTACTTAATACTCCAATCTTAATACTCCAATCTTAATATTCTGATCTTAAAACTTGAAAATATGAGGAAAACCCGTAATGGAATCTCGGATTTTTTACCGTGCTTCGCCTCGATGGGGGCGGGCGGGATGGGGAGCGATTCCCACGTACAAAATTCTCGGAAATAAATTTTACGGAAAAACCGGATATTTTTGAGATTTTGAAATTACAAGATGTAAAGATTACAAAATGAAGATATTTCGAGATTAGTTATTTTTTATAATGTAGAGGCATCAAACGGTTCATTCTGCGCGGGTTGTAATCTCCGGCTTTTTTGTACTGAATCGAATCACGGGAACGAACTTCAATAATATGACATGGCTCTATAGCATCTTTCCAGTGATCATCGGTTATAAAATTCTGGATTTCAATGGTTCCGAGGTCAATTGCGTTGTCGTACGAAATGTTATTAAAAACCACTGATCGAATTTTCTTTTGAGCGTCTTGCGAATTGGAAGAATCGGACTTCTCTAAAACCAGTTCATCGTAAATTTGATAATTGAGATATTCTTCAAATTTAAAAGATTCGGATTTCTGAAAATAAATAGGAATGACTGAATAAAACGGATGTTGTAATCGGTTACCTTCAAACTCCAGTCGTAAATATATTTCCGGCGGAAAATCACTGTTTGGATAACCGCAGCTGATGCAATTGTAAATTATCAAAAGTTGGTATTCTTTTGTTTTAGAATTGTAGTTTAAATCGTAATTCCTGAGATATTGAAAATTTTTTGAATCGTTCACTAACACTTCAACATTTTTGAAGGTATATCTAAGAGTTTCTCTGGTGTTTAACTTGAATTTAAATTTAAAATGCCACTCCTCCCCGTCTTGTGCAAGTGTGAGATTGGAAATCAATACAATAATAAAGAGCAATACTTTTTTCATGCTACATCAATTTAATACTCATTTTAATAGGTTTGACTTGATAAATTGTTTCTTTAATAGGATAAGTAGTTGTTTTACTTCACGAATATCAAGCGTTTGTCGTTTAAATTTTTGCAACGATGGTCCTTAAATTCCTATCGGTTAATTTCGCATTAAAATGGTTTCGCTTTGACAATTTCCGATAAATAGCGTTGTATTTTTTGAGCTCCGGACTATTATACTCTTTTAGGTATTTAAGCAACAACACGACGTAGGAATATCCTAATTGTTTAACTCCTTGAATATTTATGCTTTTGTCGTGACCGTTTTTAAAGTAATACTCAAAATTCTCTTTAGATAGCTGTTTGAGATAAGCTATTGCGTCTTCTCGCTTATTAAACTTTCCATACAGTTTAACTTTTGCATAAGAGGAATTTGCGTAAGAATAATAACGCGAACCCAATCTGTTTCGCTCTTCGTCGAGCTTTAAATCAATGGTTTGTAGCGCATGAATAAAATCGTCATTAATCACATAAATAGAAAACAGCATATCTAGTGCCATAAAAGTGTACTGCTGGCTATCCGATTTTGTTTCTGCGATACTCCTAACCAACAATTGCTTGTAATCTTTTATGGCAGCGGTAAACTGTCTCGTTTTGGCAAAATACAGTCCGCGATTGTCATAGAAATCTCGCTCATTTACAAAGTTTAAATCGCCCGTTTGAATACAATTTCGATAGATTCTCTCAAATTCCTTTTCATAGGCTTTAATGCGCAGCTTTTCCGGATCCGTTTCAGCGTTGAGGTACTGGGAAAATGGCTGGTAAACCCAATCGCCGTCGAGCAGCGCAACTTGCATGGTGAGACGTTCCCATCGAAGCGGACCGTTCAAAGAGTCTTTTTCAAGAATTCGAGTAATATCTGCAATTCTTGGCGGATACCCTTTCGTTGGGTTGGGTTGCGCTGCAAGAGTGCTGGTAAGTAATAAAAGAATGACTAAATACTTCAAAGGCAAGAATTTTACAGCGCTTATCGTTTTTTGGCACTATAAGGTATAACGATTTTTGATGGTTTTTATTTTAGAATTTGTGCATTTAAAAAAAATTTTAAGCAAGCTGTTTTTGAAACTAGGAAATTTAGGTTGTAGAGTGTGTCTGATTGTTTTAAAGGTGAAAGGTAACGGCTCTTCGCTGCCAACTTACTTGTTTGTGCCCTCATTTCCTAAAACTTCAAACCAAGCTTTTTGAGGTCGGCTTTTGGGATAGCCGTGTTCTGCACGGAACATTTTTCGCTCCTCGGTGAAATCCCACCAGGCTTTTGTGGTGTCGAAGGTGTTGGCGAAATGTACTACTAACCTAAACTGGTCTTCTACACAGGGATCTACCCAATAACCTACTTTTTGTTCGTAGGTATCAATGAGCTTTGCGCTGTCTTTATCTTTTAACTCGTCAAGTGTATAGAAACCTAGAAAAACTAAATCTTCGGCAAACTTGATGCCTATTGACGGAATGTTTTGAAATGTTGCCAGAGCATGAATTTCTCGTGCTCGTGCGGCGGATGCGTTAAGAAGGACTTCCAATTCAGCAGTTGCGAAATTCACAAGGTCGGCCATTTTGATTTTTTGCTGTCTCAGATTTGCTTTTTCGGCGGCTGTTAGCGGAAGTTTTATGTTGGCTTTAGTTTTCATCTTCGGCAAAGGTCAACAAATAGTAGCTAATAGCTTCTGTGAAAATTCTTTGGTTAGGTAAAATGTTGCTTTTTTACAGCTATTCGTAAAAATAGCAAACATCCTACTCTGCGAGAGTTTAAACCTACTCTGCGAGAGTTTAAAACTCTCGCAGAGTAGGTTTATTCATAAGTTTATATTGATTTCCATCGACTGTTGGCAACGTATTTCGCAGCAGCGGCAGAGCGGATTACCCCACAGCCCTGCACCCGGGGTTCGGGTGTAGGGCGAGGAGTATGAGCGACGACGCGGCCCCACGTGCAGTTGCCTTCCGTACGGACGTTTTTTT
>JAIXTU010000413.1 GCA_027483785.1 Flavobacterium sp. | reverse complement strand
CTTAATACTTAATACTTAATACTTAATACTTAATACTTAATACTTAATACTTAATACTTAATACTCCAATCTTACTACTCATTGCCGAAAAACCAACTTGTCGTCGAAACAGTCGAGTAGGAGGGCTTGGTCGGGTTTGATGTTGCCCGAAAGTAGTTCCTTGCTCAAGGCGTTTAAAACCTCTTTTTGTATGACGCGTTTAACCGGACGGGCGCCAAACTGCGGATCGTAACCACGCTTCACCAAATACGCTTTTGCCTCCGCCGTAGCGTCTAAACTCAAATGCTGACTGGCCAACATCTTTGAAACCTGACGTAACTGTATGCTTACAATTTCGCCAATTTCGTCGCGCGTTAACGGCTTGAAAAGCACCACTTCATCAATCCGATTCAAAAACTCGGGTCGCACCGTGCGTTTCAATAACTGCATTACTTCTTCCTCAGCCAAAACGGCGGCCGCTTCTGCTGTAAGCGTCGGATCTTCAAACGTGCGCTGTATTACCTCGCTTCCTAAATTCGATGTCATAATGATGATGGCATTTTTGAAATCCGCTAACCTTCCTTTGCTGTCGCTTAAACGTCCTTCGTCGAGCATTTGCAGCAAAATATTGAAGGTGTCTGGATGCGCTTTTTCAATTTCATCGAGCAAAATCACCGAATACGGCTTTCTGCGCACCGCTTCCGTGAGTTGGCCGCCTTCCTCATAACCCACATAACCCGGAGGTGCACCCACCAAACGACTCACCGCGTGTTTTTCTTGGTACTCCGACATATCAATGCGCGTCAACGAATTTTCGTCGTCGAATAAATAGCCGGCAAGCGATTTCGCCAACTCGGTTTTTCCAACGCCTGTACTTCCTAAAAACAAAAACGTTCCTACGGGTTTGCGCGCGTCTTGTAAGCCCGATCGGCTGCGTCGAATGGCATCGGCAACGGCTGCTACAGCTTCTTCTTGACCAACAACGGTTTTGTGCAATTCGGTTTCAATATAAAGCAATTTTTCACGGTCGCTTTGCATCATTTTCGCCACCGGAATGCCGGTCCATTTCGCAACCACTTCGGCTATGTCTTCTCGGGTAACTTCTTCTTTTATAAGCGCTTGATTGCCTTGTTTTTGTTGCAATTCGGCGGTGTATTCCTCTAATTTTGTTTGCGCATCCTTAATTTTTCCGTAGCGAATTTCAGCTACCAAACCGTAGTTGCCATCGCGTTCGGCACGTTCGGCTTCCAACTTCAACGATTCGATTTGCGCCTTGATTTGCTGCATGTTATCAACAATATCGCGCTCCGATTTCCAACGTGAGTAAATCTCTTGGCGTTCTTCTTTAAGATTCGAAACATCAAGGTTGAGTACTTTTAATTTCACATCGTCGTTTTCACGTTTAATCGCCTCAATTTCAATCTCCAACTGCATGATTTTCCGATCGAGTACGTCGAGTTCTTCTGGTTTGGAATTGATTTCCATACGCAATTTCGAGGCCGCTTCGTCCATTAAATCGATGGCTTTATCAGGCAAGAAACGCGAGGTAATGTAGCGTTGCGAGAGTTCTACGGCAGCTATAATCGCATCGTCTTTTATTTGCACTTGATGGTGTGTTTCGTACTTGTCTTTGATACCGCGAAGAATCGAAATAGCGCTTTCGGTATCGGGCTCTTCGACCAAAACTTTTTGAAAACGGCGTTCGAGTGCTTTGTCTTTTTCGAAATATTTTTGGTATTCGTCGAGCGTTGTGGCTCCAATAGCGCGAAGTTCGCCGCGTGCCAAGGCTGGTTTCAAGATGTTTGCAGCGTCCATAGCACCTTCGCCCGCACCAGCACCAACGAGCGTATGAATTTCGTCGATAAATAAAACAATATCGCCATCGGTTGCTGTAACTTCTTTCACTACGGCTTTTAAGCGTTCTTCGAATTCGCCTTTGTATTTGGCACCGGCAATCAGCGCACCCATGTCGAGTGAAAAAACGATTTTATTTTTGAGGTTTTCCGGTACGTCGCCGGCTACAATTCGGTGTGCTAATCCTTCGGCAATAGCGGTTTTTCCTACGCCGGGTTCGCCCACTAACATCGGATTGTTTTTGGTCCGACGCGTGAGAATTTGCAGCACACGTCTGATTTCCTCATCGCGACCAATAACCGGATCGAGTTTGCCGCTTTTTGCCAAGTCGTTTAAATTCTTGGCGTATTTAGAAAGTGCATTAAAAGTTTCTTCGGCACTTTGCGAGGTCACTTTTTCGCCTTTACGCAGTTCGGATATAGCTGTAACCAACTCTTTTTCGGTTACGCCTTGATCTCGTAAAATTTGTCCGGCTTGCGATTTAGATTTGGCAATAGCTAACAATAAATGATCGGTTGCTACAAATTCATCGCCCATTTCTGTGGCTGCCTTTTCGGCTTCGTTCAAAGTAGTAACGGCTGTTCGTCCTAACGAAATATCAGTTCCGCTCACTTTTGGATAGGTATTTAATTGACTCTCTACTAAACGCGTAAGCAAATCAACATTTACGCTCATTTTCTTTAAGAGAAATCCAATGACGTTTTGGTCGACTGCCAATAAGCTTCTCAATAAGTGCTCGTTTTCAATGAGTTGTTGTCCTTTATTGAAAACCAATTGCTGTGCGTTTTGAAGCACTTCGGTTGCTTTTGTGGTTAATTTATTCAGGTTCATGATTATTGCAAATTTTTAATGATCTTTGAGCAACTAGTGCGCCAAGTTAAAATCGCTGCCAAAATGACGCGAAATTAACTTCGCAAAGCGACAAAACGTCTTAAATCAGTCAAAAATGGGATTTTTTTCTAATTCGGTTTCAGAAGATACACGTTCTTGGATAGCATTAACCGACGCAGCGCAGCTTGAAGATGCAGGTACTTTAGTGCTTTTAAAGCACAGTACGCGTTGTATTGTGAGCAAAACGGTTTTAAAAGAGCTAAATCGTTCGCTGGAGTTTGCAAACGCTACTTTTTTGTATTTGGATTTGTTGCAATACCGAAGCATCAGCAACCACATTGCCGAGAAATACGGAATTCAGCACGAGAGTCCGCAATTACTGGTGGTTACAAATGGTAAGGTGGTTTATTCGGCTTCACATTCGTCGATTGATTCGGAAGTAATAAACCGAATGCTTAATCAATAAGGAGCAATTGCAAATCGATTGTTTAGGATGATTGCTCGTAGTTTTTGTTTGATGTCTTCTGAGCAATTCAAAACCATTTGTTCGTTGGTTGGAAACGGCAGTACGCGTCGGTCAAAAAACGGCCAATAATCGTTTTCCACTGCGCGTCGGTCGCCGTTGTAGGTAGCGTACCCGTTTTCGAAAATCCATTCGCTTCCAAGCGGAAAAGAATTTACCAATTGATTGGTACTGAAATTAATAAAATCCACTTTCGCTACAACTTGTACGTTTTTAAATTGAACGAACTCATACACAGAGCAGGTCACTTTTCGAATGTCGTCGACGGTAACGTTTTTACCGAGCGAGTCTTTTAACACTCTTCCGCGTTCGTCGTAAACATTTTTCTTGCCGAAATTCACATCTTTTTCTTTCACAAATTGGCGTTCGCGAACTTGTTCCGGCGAAATATTTATTTCTCTAAAGGTGAGTACAATGCCGTAATCGTAATTGATTTTCGGCTGTCTATTCGAATGGTAAACCGTAAACTTATCATTTAATCCGCCGGTGCTAAAATCTAAAATATCAGCTTCCAAACGCTGCGGAATAATTTTTCCGGTTTCATTTTTGGTGTAAATGCTAACATAATCGGTTCCGAGCAAAATGGCGTCGGCAAGCAATTTTTCAGCGTCTTTGTAAGCTGGCGAAAGTTGCAAAAGGTATTGAAGATCATCTGCGGCACGTCGGCCACCAACTTTAGATTTACTTGCCAAAAGTGCTTTTGCGTTGGTGTACAGGTATTTAACGAGTGCGTTTTTGCTATTTACAATTTCTTCGCTGTAATCGTCGAACGGAAAAATAGCGTTTCGATTTTCTTTAATCAGCGGCAAGGGCAGGAGCGGACGAATTTTTTCTTGTCGGGAGTTAAGACGTTGATACGTAGCAAAAATGCGTTCTAAATTCGCGGGACTGTTGTCTTTCACCAACAAATCAACATCTCTTAAATCGCGTTCTTTCGCTTTGGCAAAGGCTTCCTCCAGCATATAAATGTATACTTGTTTTCCTTTTCGCGTCTTATTGTTTGAAAGTCGGTCGATTGCTACATCAATCGCTGCATCGTAATCGCCGGAACTCAGGTGATTTCGGGTTTCGGTTTTTCCGCAAGAAGCTAGAAATAAAACAGTTAGAAAGAGAGTAATTTTAGAACGCATGGCAACAAATTAGCTTTCAAATATATCATTTTGGAAATTGCCGCGTGTGGTCGATTCCTTTTTTCGCATTTCAATTTTATTTTCGCTTTCGCGGAAGGAAAAAATACGTTGTGAAATAAGAGAAAATCGAACGCAAAAAACTATTTTAGCGACATGATCTCTTCGCAAATGTCCGATTCTTCAAATAAACTCAAAATTTTCAACGATCCGATTTACGGATTTATTTCCATACCAAATCCACTTATTTTCGACGTTATTGCGCACAAGTATTTCCAGCGTTTACGGCGCATTTCACAAATGGGACTCTCGTATTTGGTGTATCCAGGCGCACATCATACACGCTTTCATCACGCGTTGGGTGCCATGCATTTAATGCAAAAGGCGGTTCGCGTATTGCGATTTAAAGGTGTTGAGATCAGTCCAGAAGAAGAACAAGCCTTGTATTTGGCTATTCTTTTGCACGATATTGGGCACGGGCCGTTTTCGCACGCCATGGAACAAAGTATCGTTAAAGGTGTGCATCACGAAAGTTTGTCGCTCAAATTTATGCACGCTTTGAACGACGTTTTTGAAGGGAAATTAGATTTAGCTATTCGCATTTTTACGGGAAATTACGAACGCAAGTTTATGCTGCAACTCATTTCGGGTCAGTTAGATATGGATCGTTTGGATTATTTGCGTCGCGACAGCTTTTACACTGGAGTTGCCGAAGGAAGTATTAATGCCGATCGATTGATTCAAATGATGGATGTAGTTGATGATCGTTTGGTTGTAGAAGAAAAGGGAATTTATTCGGTAGAGAAGTTCCTAGTTGCCCGACGTTTAATGTATTGGCAAGCGTATTTACACAAAACCAGTTATGTGGCCGAGCTGATGTTGCAGCAAATATTTAAACGTGCTGTACAACTTATTGGCGAAGGATTTAGTTTGCAAGCTTCGGAACCGCTCATGCATTTTCTGAAAAACGGTGCTTCGGCAACTTTTGATGAAGCCGATTTAGAATTGTTTTCCAAACTCGATGACACCGACGTTTTGATGGCGCTAAAGCAGTGGCAAAGTTGTGGCGATTTTGTTTTGGAACAGCTTTGCGAACGCATTTTGAACCGTAATTTGCTAAAAATTAGCTTAGGTGACGAGAAGTTTACAGTTACAGATAAAGAGAACGCTATTGCAGAAGTGGCAGAGAAGTACCAAATCAGTAAAGCCGATGCTTCGTATTTTGTTTATAAGGGAAAGATTAAAAATCAGGCGTATTCGATGGACAAAGAACCGATTTGTATTTTGAAGAAAGACAAGACAATAGCCGATGTTGTTTTTGTATCCGATCAGCTCAATTTGAAGGCATTGTCGAAGCCAGTAGTAAAATACTACTTGTGTAAACCGAAGCTCTTGTAGAAATTTAACAATAGAGACCAAAATTTTCTATTTTTGTCGCAATGAAATTTACAGCAGCTCAAATAGCAGGAATACTCGAAGGAGAGGTCGTTGGCAATCCGTTAGCCGAGGTTTCTAGACTTTCTAAGATCGAGGAAGGCACCGAAGGTTCGCTTACGTTTTTGTCGAATCCTAAATATGTAAATTACATTTACTCCACACAAGCGTCGATTTGCATTGTGAATTCGACCTTTGTTCCCGAAAATCCAATCACAACTACTTTAATAAAAGTAGACGACGCCTACGGTGCGTTTACCAAAATTTTGTCTTTTTACGATCAAGTAAAACACAACAAATCTGGAATTGAAATTCCGAGTTTTATTGCCGCTTCGGCTAAGTATGGTGCTCATTTTTATCTTGGCGCCTTTGCTTATGTAGGAGAAAATGTGGTAATTGGCGAAAATGTAAAGATTTATCCGGGAGTTTTTATTGGAGATAATGTGCGAATTGGCGACAATACGCTTATTTTCAGTGGTTCTAGAATATGTTCAGAAACCGTGATTGGTAATTTTTGTACGATTCATGCTAATGTAGTTATTGGTGCCGACGGATTTGGATTTGCTCCACAAGAAGACGGTAGTTATAAGAAAATTCCACAAATTGGCAACGTGGTTTTAGAAGATTACGTTGATGTAGGAGCGGCAACAACCATTGATCGGGCAACTATGGGAAGTACGATTATTAGAAAAGGAGTGAAGCTCGACAACCAAATTCAGATTGCACACAACGTTGAAATTGGCGAGAATACAGTAATCGCTGCGCAAACCGGAATTGCAGGTTCTACAAAAATTGGAAAGAACAGCATGATTGGCGGTCAAGTAGGTATTGCTGGCCATTTAGTAGTTGGAAATAACGTGCGTGTTCAAGCACAGTCGGGCATTGGTAGAAATCTAAAAGACGGCGAAACCGTTCAGGGAAGTCCAGCACTTCCATACACCGATTACAGCAAATCATATATTCATTTTAAAAACCTTCCAAAAATTCTTCAAGAAATAGAAGACTTGAAAAAGCAAATACTTCATGCAAACAGCTCACAATTGTCCGGCGATGGTCAAGCAGAAAACAATTAAAGAAGAAATATCTCTTACGGGTGTTGGATTACACACCGGTAAAGAAGTCAAAATGACATTTAAACCTGCGCCAATCAATAACGGATTTACTTTCGTACGCGTTGATTTGGAGGGCAGTCCTATTATAGAAGCCGACGCTAACTACGTAGTTAATACACAACGCGGAACTAATTTGGAGAAACTAGGCGTTAAAATCCAAACCTCCGAGCACGTACTTGCGGCTTGTGTGGGATGCGATTTAGATAACGTAATTATTGAGCTAAATGCTTCAGAACCACCCATTATGGATGGTTCATCGAAATATTTTGTTGAAGCAATCGAAAAAGTAGGAACCGTTGAACAAGACGCAGAACGCAAATATTACGTTGTAAAAGAAGTGATTTCTTTCAGCGATGAAGCAACAGGAAGCGAAATCCTGGTTATGCCCGGCGACGACTACCAAGTAACTGCGATGGTCGATTTCGGAACTAAAGTTCTAGGGACGCAAAACGCAACGCTAAAATCGATGAGCGATTTCAAAAAAGAAATTGCCG